>NZ_RZRR01000383.1:0-5006 GCF_003998555.1 Mesorhizobium sp. M7A.F.Ca.CA.002.09.1.1
CCATGGCCGTGGTCATCAGCGTCAACGCCTTCCTGTCGGTGATCAACGACAAGATGGGTTCGCCGCTGTCGCTGACCATCGCCCGCAGTTTTGTCGCCACCATCATCGTCGGCATCATCCTGATCCTGATGGCGATGCTGAGGCCGTTCAAGGCGCGCGACGGAAGCTGGCGGCCCTGGCCGGCATGGCTGCGCTACCTGTCGCTGGGCCTTGGCCTATTCACCATCATAGCCGCCTTGCTCGGCTATATCGGCCTTGCGCTGTTCGTTTCGCTGCAGGTCGTCGTCACCGGCACAGCCTTGATCACCGCCTATATCGGCTTCCTGTCGGCGCAGGCGATCGGCGAGGAGGGTGCTTTCGCCAACACCTCCGTCGGGCGCTGGCTGTCGGCCAATTCCAGCTACGAGGATACGGCCCTCGACCAGCTCGGCCTTGTCGTCAGCGTTGCCATCAATGTGATGATCGTGCTGGTGTTCCTGCCGCTGATCCTGCTGATGTGGGGTTTCCAGCCCGGCGATATCCAGGCTTGGGCCTACAAGCTCGCAACCGGGATCAACATCGGCTCGGTGACGATCTCGGTCACCGGCATCCTCTCCGGCATCGTCGTCTTCGTCATAGGCTATTTCCTGACGCGGTGGTTCCAGGGCTGGCTCGACGGCTCGGTCATGGCGCGTGGCAAGGTCGATACCGGCGTGCGCAACTCGATCAGGCTGGCGGTCGGCTATGCCGGCGTCGCGCTGGCGGCACTGGTCGGCATCTCGGCGGCGGGCATCGACCTGTCCAGCCTGGCACTGGTCGCCGGCGCTCTTTCCCTCGGTATCGGCTTTGGCCTGCAGAACGTGGTGTCCAATTTCGTTTCCGGCCTGATCCTTCTGGCCGAGCGGCCGTTCAAGGTGGGCGACTGGATCGTTGCCGGCGACGTCAGCGGCACGGTCAAGAAGATCAGCGTGCGCGCCACCGAGATCGAAACCTTCCAGCGGCAATCGGTGATCCTGCCCAATTCGAACCTGATCAACAACGCCGTCGGCAACTGGACGCACCGCAACAAGCTCGGCCGCGTCGACATCAAGGTCGGCGTCGCCTATGGCAGCGACGTCAAGCAGGTTCATGCCGTCCTGCTGGAGATCGCCCGCAGCCACCCGATGGTGCTGAAGAACCCCGAACCCTTCGTGCTGTTTTCCAATTTCGGCCCCGCCGCCCTGGAATTCGAAATCCGCGTGTTCCTGGCCGACGTGATGAACGGCAACATCGCGCAGAACGACATCCGTTTTGCCGTCCTCGAAAAATTCAGCAGCGAACACATCGAGATCCCCTCGACGCCGCGCGCCGTGGTCGAGGCCCACAAGCCCAAGGCCTGGCCGACGGACGACGACAAGATCGAGGCCGACTTCGCCGAACAGGAGCAGATAAGGGCCGAAGCCGAGGCGGAGAAGAAGCGACTGGTCAAGTCTCGCAAAACCAAGAAGCCGGACCCGGACTAGGCTCGGACTCCGTCGACCTCAATCCTGCCCGGAATCGATTGCGGCATGAATGGGGCATTCAGTTGCGGTTCAGCTTCCATCTCATATAAGCTCCATGCAAAGGCGAAAATGCCTTGCCAAATGCAACAGAGGCGGTGGGAACACCGATATTGCACCATGTGGAAGTCTCTCGTCGCTGCAGTCGCCCTGGTCGCCGCCATCGGCTCGGTCCATGCCGCGAGCGCGGTCAACAAGGACGCCGAGACCCGCACGCTGGTCGTAACGGAGGGCGGCAGCAAGACCGACCTTGCGCTGGCCGGTGGCGAAACGGTTGAGTTCTGCCCGAACGGCTGCTTCGTCACCTTGCCCAATGGCGATCTCGAAGCCCTGACCGGTTCGGAAACGGTCGAGATCTCGGGCGGTGTCGCCCGCATCAAGTAATCTTGGCGTCACGATTGTAGAGGCCGGGCATTTGCCCGGCCTTTTATCGTTTCCGGTAGCGGTTGTTTAACAATGACACCGGAAATACCGCCATGGCAGCCGTCTGCAACCGTGCGTTTTAACGTTCGCTACGCCATCGCCCGCTATACCAGCCTCAAGACGCCGAAAAGCGGCGCGCAACTCTACGCGGGCAGGGCAGGACGGACATGGATGCGCGATCGGACAGGAACGCAATACCGCTTGCGGTCGATCTCGACGGCACGCTGATCGCAACCGACCTGTTGTGGGAAGGGCTGTTCATCCTTCTCAAGAAGAACCCGCTCTATATCTTCCTCGTACCGTTCTGGATCGCCGGCGGGCCGGCGCGGCTGAAGCAGGCGATCGCGCAGCGCATCGACATCGATCCGGCATCGCTGCCCTATCGCGAGGTGCTGCTTTGCCGCCTCCGGACCGAGCACGCCGAGGGCCGCAAGATCGTGCTGGCGACCGGTACGCCGCGCAAGTTCGCCGACGCCATCGCGGCCCATCTCGGCATTTTCGACCAGGTGCTGGCCACCGATGGTCTCGCCAATCTCACCTCGGGCAGGAAGCGCGCCTCGCTGATCGCAGCCTATGGCGATGGCGGTTTCGACTACGCCGGCAACAGCCGCCATGACCTCCAGGTCTTCGATGCCGCACGCAACGCGATCGTCGTCGCGCCCGACCGCCATGCCGCGCGCTGGCAGGCGGCACATGGCGCCGAGACGGTGTCGGCGCCGAAGCCCACTTTGCGGACCATCGTCAAGATGCTGCGCGTGCATCAGTGGCTGAAGAATTCGCTGATCGCAGTGCCGATGGTGCTCTCGCATGAATATTTCAACACCGACATGATCTGGGAATGCCTGCTGGCATTCGTCTCGTTCAGCGCGGTGGCATCGGCCATCTACATCCTCAATGATTTCTTCGACCTCGCGCTCGACCGCAAACACCTCACCAAGCGCAACAGGCCGTTCGCCAGCGGCGCGCTGTCGATCCCGTTCGGACTTGGGGCGATCGCGGTGCTTCTGGCGATCGGCATCGGCACCGGGCTGTTCCTGTCGCCCGAATTCATGGCTGTGCTCGGCGGCTACATGGTCGTCACCACCGCCTATTCGCTGTCGTTCAAGCGCATGCTGCTGGTCGATGTGCTGACGCTCGCCGGCCTCTACACGATCCGCGTCCTGGCCGGTGCGGCGGCGACCGGCGTCGACGTCTCGTTCTGGCTGCTGGCCTTCTCCATCTTCTTCTTCCTGTCGCTGGCGCTGGTGAAGCGCTTCGTCGAACTGCGCACCACCGCCATTCCGCCCGGCGAGCGCATTGCCGGTCGCGGCTATCGCACCGAAGACCAGGAGATCGTCGCCCAGGCCGGCATGGCCTCGGCCTTCTCCTCGGCGCTGGTGCTGGCGCTCTACATGGACAGTGTCGCGGTGCGGGAACTCTATCCGCATCCATGGCTGATCTGGCCGCTGGCGCCGATCGTGCTTTATCTTACCATGCGCGTCTGGATCCTGGCGCGCCGCAACGAGATGCATGACGATCCGGTCGTCTTCATCATCCGCGACTGGCGCAGCCAGATCGTGGTGCTGATCGGTGCGGTGATGCTGGTCATCGGGGGCTGGTAGGCATGGCCGCCGGACGTTTCCCAAGCTTTGGCCTTGCCACGCCGCCGGCGCCGCGCGCCATCGGTGCCGACGAGGCGATCGCGCTGCTGAAGGGCGGTCAGGCCAAGCCGGCGTCGCTGCTTGCCTATGGCAATGGCCGCTCCTACGGCGATTCCTGCCAGAACGGGGCCGGAGCGGTCGTCGATATGCGATCGCTGAACCGGATCCACGCCTTCAACGCCGAAACCGGTGTTCTCGAGGCGGAGGCCGGCGTGCTGTTGTCCGACATCATCGCCCACGCCGCCCCCTACGGCTTCTTCCCCGCCGTTGTGCCAGGCACGCAATTCGTCACGCTCGGCGGGGCCATCGCCAATGACGTGCATGGCAAGAACCATCACCGGCGCGGCACCTTCGGCTGCCATGTCGAGAGCTTCACGCTGCTCAGGTCCGACGGCAAGACCCACCGCTGCTCGGCGACAGACAATACGCGGCTGTTTGCGGCGACGATCGGCGGCATGGGGCTGACCGGCCTCATCCTGTCGGCCTCGATCCGGCTGATGCGGGTGCATTCCCTCGACATCGTCGAAAAGGCGACGCCGTTTCGTGATCTCTGCGAATTCTTCGACCTGGCCGAGGCGGCCGATCAGGCCAACGAATATGCGGTCGCCTGGATCGATCAGTTGGCCGGCGGCCGCAACAGCGGTCGTGGCCTGCTGCTGTCGGGCAATCACGCCGAGCACGGCTCGCATGCCGCCTCGCGCGTCGGCGGCAATTTCTCGGTACCGGTGCAGCCGCCGTTCAATGTGCTCAACCGGCCGTTCCTGACCGCCTTCAACGCTGCCTACAGGTGGAGGAAGAGCCGAGCAACGGTGCCGCGCCAGGCCGGATATCAGGGCTTCTTCTTTCCACTTGACGGCGTGCGCGACTGGAACCGGCTTTATGGGCCGAAAGGGCTCTTCCAGCACCAGAGCGTGGTGCCGGAAGAGACGGCGCGCGAGGCCGTGCCGGCATTGCTGGCGGCTGCAAGGCAAGCCGGGCAGGGCTCGTTCCTCACGGTGCTGAAACGCTTCGGCTCCATCCGCTCGCCGGCGCTGCTGTCGTTTCCGCGTCCCGGCTACACGCTGACACTGGATTTCCCCAACAGGGGCGCCACGACGCTGACACTGCTGCGGGAACTCGACCGCATCACGGTCGAGGCCGGCGGCGCGGTCAATCCGTACAAGGACGCCCGCATGGGGGCCGAAATCTTCGCTTCGTCCTTTCCCGAATGGCAGCGGCTGGAAGGGCTCCGCGACCACGCCTTCATGTCTGATTCCTGGGCGCGCACCGCGAAGAGACTGGATGCGCGACGAGGCGCGGTCGAAGCAGCCGAATAGATAAAATTCGAATAATTCTTGGTTAATTGATGATTAATAACGAGATTTACTCAAAATATTGTTGGGACTTCACCAAATGTTTGCGGGTTTGTAATAGGAAGCGCGAAGGG
>NZ_RZRR01000384.1:0-5001 GCF_003998555.1 Mesorhizobium sp. M7A.F.Ca.CA.002.09.1.1
GACAGGTCCAGGGCGCAGGAATGTGGAAGACGCCCGGCAGCAGCGGCTCGTAGTTGCGGCGGAAATTGGCGTTGCCGTTGACCGACGCGCCACCGAAATGCGTGCCGTGGTAGCCTTTCTTCAGCGCCAGGAACTTGGTCCGGTCGGCCTGGCCGCGGATCTTCCAGTACTGCCGCGCCAGCCGAAGTGCCGTTTCGACCGAATCCGAGCCGCCCGAAGTGAAAAACGTCCGCACCATGCCTTCTGGCTCGAACCATTCGCAGAGTTCGTAGGCGAGCTCGATCGACGGGCCGGTCGAGGTGCCGCGAAAGCCGGAATAATAGGGCAGCGCGCCAAGCTGGTCGGCGATCGCTTTCTTGATCGGTTCGCAGCTGTAGCCGAGATTGACGTTCCACAGGCCGCCGACGGCGTCGAGCACGGTGTTGCCGGCGATGTCGGTGACCATCACACCCTCGCCTTTCATGATCACCTTTGGCGGGTTGGCCCGCATCTCGGCCGGATGCGCCATCGGATGCCAGATCGGCTTGGCGTTGGTTTCGGTGAGAAAATTGATGTCGCGCATAATGGACTCCGCAAAAATCTCAGGCAACTGGGACGAGGTCGAAATGGCCGAGCGCCTCGGCATAGGAATGAGCCGGGCGAGCGACGTCGAAATGCACCGTGCGCATGCCGGCAGCACAGCCGCCATCGACATTGCGCCGCTGGTCGTCGACGAAGACGCAAGCGCCGGCAGGCAGGCCAAGCGCCTCGGTGACGAAGGCATAGGCACGCGGGTCGGGCTTGAGGATGCCGGTGTAAGTGGCGTCGATGATAACATCGAACAGGCCGAGCAACGGCAGCCGCTGGCGGAAGTCGGCGCCGTAGAACAGGTCGAGTTCATTGGACAGGATGGCCAGTCGAAAACCGGCGGCATGCACCGTGCGAATGGTGCTGTCAGCCTCCGGCCGCACCACCTTTTCCGGCTCGGCCCCTCGCGCGCGCCGGACGAAGGTCTCCATCGCCTGCCAGTCCTCCCCCACCAGACGGCCGACCTCGCTTGTGCGTGTGCGCCAATAGTCACGCTCGCTGATCTCGTCGGCCTGCATGGCGCGCCACAGCGGATCGCTGCCCGGATCGAACGGCCCGCGCCATTGCAGCGTCCCCGGCGCGAGGCCGAGCGCCTGTTCGGTCAAGGCGTGGGTCTCGAACAGCGTGCGGGTGACGACGCCGCCGAAATCGAGGACAAGCGCCTGGACGGGAACAGCACTCACGCCGCCACTCCCTCGGCCGGCTTGCCGCGCGGAACGATGCCTTCCTCGACCCAGCGGTCGAAGATCTCGAGCGCCTTGCCGACGAAGTCGTCGCTGTTGATGTGAGCGTCGATCTCGTGGAACTCGACGCCGGCGGGAATGACCTTGCGCATTTCGTCAGTGAAGGCGGCCAGGGCTTCCGGCTCATAGAGCGGCTCGCCCTCCACGTCCCATTCCTGGATGCCCTGGGACGGCAGGATGAAGGCGGAGCGGCCTCTGGCGGCACCGAGCTTGGCGGCGATGGTCCTGGCGACCTGGCGGCGATCGTCGGCATCGACGGTGATCGAAGCGATCAGCCTGTTGTGGGCATGAAACGGTCGCGTCGAGAATTTAGCCGGCAAATCCTGCCAGGTCGGCAGGTCGACCATGTCGACCGCGCCGGGTGCTGCGATCTGCGGAACGCCGCGGGCACCGGCATTCTCCAGCCGGTCGGTGCCGGAACTGACGACGGAGCCCGCGAGATGGTTGGTGATCTCCTGCAGGCTGAAGTCGAACACCGCGCAGAAATGGTCTTGGCCGGCAATCGATTCGAAGGCGCGGCCGCCCATTCCGGTGGTGTGGAAGACGGCAACGTCATAGCCGCGCTGTTCCAGCGCCGGCTTCAGCGTCTTCATGTAGCGCAGGCAGCTGCTGCCGAGCGAGGTCATGCCGATGGTCGGGCCTGTTGCCCGCGCCGACACGCGCGACGCCAGCACGATTTTCGCCGCGCCGACGACCGCACCACAGGCCTGTGACAGGACCAGCCTGCAGATCGAGTTGAGGCCGTACAGCCCGCCCGCCCAGAGGATCATCATCAGGTCGGGCGCGACGCGCTCGGGTGGGATGAGGTGCGAATAGGCGATGGTCGAGACGACGAATTTCGGCACGCCGAGCGGCAGGCAAAGCGCCACGTCGAGCGCCAGATCGGTTCCCATCGAACCGCCGATGGCGATGAAGGCGTCAATCTCGCCGTTTTGATGGAGCTTGCGCACCAGTTGCACGGCGCCGCCGGCCATCAGCGTCATGGCGGTGTTCTCGTCACCACTCGAAACGATCTCGGCGATCGTCACATCCACCGCCCGCGCCACGGCGTGCTTATCGTGGTCCGGACTGTAGGGCGGGTCGCCCAGCACGCTGACATCCATCATCACGGCGCTGCCGCCCGACTGCTCGATGCACTGTTTCATGAACAACAGCTCTTCGGCCTTTGTGTCGCCCGTGCCGATGACCAGGATGCGGGGTGCTGTCTCCGAGGGCATCAGGCCTGCCTCCTCAGGGTTTGCAGGTTTTCACCGTTGAGGCGCATGGAAATCTCCCGTGCCGCCGCCCTCACGGCAAGTCCCCGCTCCGTGATCGCGGCCGCCGTCGTTCTGGCCTTTGGCGCCGCCACCGCGATGGTGCCGAGCGCAAAGCCATCCGCCCCGCGGATTGCCGCCGCGACGCTGATCACACCTTCCTCATAGCCCTGGTCGCAGATCGAATAGCCGCGCTCGCGCGCCTCGCCCATGGATCTTGAGATGGCGGCCGGCTCGATCAGCGTATGGGCCGTGAAGGCATCGAGCGAACCCGTCAGGCACGCCTTGACGGTCTCGTCGCGGGCGAAGGCCAGATAGGCGATGCCCGACGCGGTCGAATGCAAAGGCAGCAACTGACCGATGTCGATGTTGACCCGGTTTGCCCATGCTGGATGCTCGACGTTGACGGTGACCAGCCTGTCGACGCCGAATTCCGACAAATGCACGGTCTCGGCCGTCGATGCGGCCAGGTCCCGCACCAGCGGAACGGCCGTCTGCAGGAAGGGAAAGCGCGCCTCGCGGATGCGCGCCAGCCGCGACAGCCCGGCGCCGAGGCGATAGTGCCGCGTACCCGCATCCTGCTCGACGAAACCACGGCCGGCCAGCGCTACCAGCAGCCGCCTTGTCGTCGCCTTGTCGAAGCCCGAGCGGCGCGCCAGATCGGACAGGCCGAGCTCGGGCTCGTCGACGTTGAACAGCTCCAGAAGCGAGATCGCTTTTCCGACCGTACTCAAATTTGCCTCCCCGTTCGGGACAATCATTTAACGTGTGAATTAACTTGACAGGCATCAGCATTGTTTGCAAGTCTATATTCAAAATAACGGTTCAAATAATGAACCAACCGCCAGAGTGCATGGGACAGGCCATTCGGCCGGCGAACTCAAGGGTTTGCAAACAGGAGGGATCAATGACAGCAGTCTCGGAACAGGCGCCGGCCAACAGGCTGCGCAAGAACAGTCTTGGCGTCGGCGCCATCACCTTCATGGTGATTTCTGCGGCCGCCCCACTCACGGCAGTCGCCGGCGGCACGCCGCTTGGCATGCTGATGGGCAATGGCGCCGGCTTTGCCGGCACCTATCTCATCGTGACCGTGCTGCTGCTTTTGTTCGCGGTCGGCTATGTCGCCATGTCACGCCATGTCGGCAATGCCGGCGCCTTCTATGCCTATGCCGCACGCGGCCTCGGCAGCATGGCCGGCGGCGCCACGGCGCTGATCGCCATCCTGTCCTACAACGCCATGCAGATCGGCGTCATGGGCCTGCTGGGCGCCGCAACCGCCGGCCTGTTCGCCGGCTGGGGCATCAACCTGCCCTGGTGGGTGTGGAGCTTCATCGCCATCGCGCTGGTCGCCGTGCTCGGCTATCGGCAGGTCGACCTCTCCGCCAAGATCCTGACGGTGCTGGTGCTGTGCGAATATCTTGTGGTGCTGATCCTCGATATCGCCATCCTCAAGACCGGCGGCGATAGCGGCCTGTCGGCGGCGCCATTCAGCTGGAGCCAGATCGTCAGCGGCTCGCCGGCCATCGCCATCCTGTTCTGCTTCGCCGCCTTCATCGGTTTCGAGGCGACGACGATCTATGCCGAGGAAGCCCGCGACCCAAAGGTCACCATTCCGCGCGCCACCTATTTCTCGGTCGTGCTGATCGGCGTCTTCTACATGCTCACGGCATGGCTGATGGCGGTCGGCGCCGGTGTCGACAAATTGCTGCCGACGCTGCAGGGATTGCAGGATCCGACGACCTTCCTGTTCGGCCTGTCCGACCGCTACGCCGGCACGATGCTTTCGCAGGCGATGAGCATCCTGTTCGTGTCGAGCCTGTTTGCCGGCGTGCTGGCGTTCCACAATGCGGTTGCGCGCTACATCTACGTCTCGGGCCGCGAGAAGCTGTTGCCGCAGACGATCGGCGTGACGCATCCGGTGCACCAGAGCCCACATGTCGCTTCCGTCATCCAGAGCGTGCTCGCCGCGGTCGTTGTCGGCCTGTTCGCCGTGCTCGGCCTCGATCCGGTGCTGGCGCTGTTTTCGTGGCTGACCAATGTCGCGACGCTCGGTGTCATCGCGATGATGGCGGTGGCATCGCTTGCCGTGGTGATGTTCTTCCGCGCCAACCCGGCGGCCCACGAGAATGCGCTGAAGACCACCATCCTGCCCGGGCTGACCTTCATCGCCTTCGTCATCATCATCTATTTGATCGTCATCAATTTCGGCAGCCTGTCGGGAGCCGGCGGTTTCCTTGGCGTGTTCCTGCCGGGGCTGGTGCTGATCGCCGCGATCGTCGGCCTGCTGCTGGCCAGCGCGCTGAAGAGCCGCGATCCGGTCGCGTTCAAAAACCTCGGCCAGCCGCTGAAAGATTGAGAAAAGCAAAGGGGCGGCATGCCACGCCGCCCCTTACACCACAAGGGGAGTGGCGGATTTGAGGTTTGCCGAAAAAATCACC
>NZ_RZRR01000385.1:0-4997 GCF_003998555.1 Mesorhizobium sp. M7A.F.Ca.CA.002.09.1.1
CTCCCCGTTGGGGAGAGGAGGAAGCTCATCCTGCCCCTCAATCATCATAGCTGTGCCCCGCGCGCAGCCCGTCCCGCACCCGCGCTGCGATCGCCAGAAACTCCGGCGTCTCGCGGATGTCGAGCGGCCGCTCTCTCGGCAGCGTCGATTCGATGATGTCGCTGACACGGCCCGGGCGCGGCGACATGACGACGATGCGCGTCGACAGATAGACGGCCTCCGGAATGGAGTGGGTGACGAAGCAGATGGTCTTGTTGGTGCGTCCCCACAATTCCAGCAGCTGCTCGTTGAGATGGTCGCGCACGATCTCGTCCAGCGCGCCGAACGGCTCGTCCATCAGCAGCAGGTCGGCGTCGAAGGCCAGCGCACGGGCAATCGAGGCGCGCTGCTGCATGCCGCCCGAGAGCTGCCAGGGATATTTCTTCTCGAATCCAGAGAGGTTGACGAGGCCGAGCGTGCGCTTGATCCGCTCGCCTTGCTCCGCCCTGGATAGGCCCATGATCTCCAGCGGCAGCCCCACATTGCGCTCGATGGTCCGCCACGGAAACAGCGCCGCCGCCTGAAAGACATAGCCATAGGCGCGTTTCTCGCGCGCCTGCTCTGCTGTCATGCCATTGACGGAAATCGCCCCCGAGGTCGGCTTCTCCAGATCGGCGATGACGCGCAGCAGCGTGGTCTTGCCGCAGCCCGAAGGCCCGATGAAGGAGACGAACTCGCCCTTGCCGATGGTGAGATCGACATTGGACAGCGCCTGCACCGGCCCGTCATTGGTCTGGAAAGTCAGCCCGAGTTTGCTTGCCGCGACGACGGCTGGCGAATTCCCCGTCATCGGTTGCCGCCTGCCTGTTTCCGTTCCCGCGGCGGCTGGAATCCGATTGCTTTTATCGCGATGTTGTTTTCCACTTGCCCTGTCCCATTTGGCCCTGTCCCTCTGACCTTGTCCCACGCGATCGACGCCCGGAGTTTCCCCGATGTCGCCTAAACCCACTTGTCATCTTATCCGCCCTGAAAGCACTTATGAAGGCAAGCAGGGGCTGACCTATTTCGCCGGCATTGCCGCCGAGACCGTCGGTGCCTCCGGCATCTGCATGCACATGCTCACCATGCCGCCCGGCGCCCGCGCCAAGGCGCATATGCACGAGAGCCACGAGACGGCGATCTATGTGCTCTCCGGCGAAGTTCACACCTGGTATGGCGACCGGCTCGAGCATCATATCGTCGTCAAGGCCGGTGATCTCTTCTACATCCCCGCCGGCGTGCCGCATCTGCCGGCCAACCTGAGCGGCGCCCCGTCCTCTGCCGTCATTGCGCGCACCGATCCCAACGAACAGGAGAGCGTCGTCCTGCTGCCGGAACTGGATGCGCTGGTCGCCGGAAGCTGACTTCGCCGGGCTAGGCGCCCGTCGGCCAATTGCTAGAGGTTTGCGCCCGCCAGCTTCGGCAATCATCGGCACCGAGACACTTCCCCATAGACGGTGCCGTCCGCATCCGCGATCACCAGTTTCTTGGCGTTCTTGGTGCTGTGCTTGATGATGAAGGTGGCGGGCGACTTGCCCTCTTCGCCTTCGGCCTCGCACTCCGCCTTCACCACAAGCGAGCCGTCGGCCTGGACCCTCTTGCCGGTGAAGGTGCAAGCGCTCGTCGCCGTGATGAAGTCGGTGTTGGTTAGAAGCAGCATGTCCTCGGCGTAGACTTCCTGGCCGTTCTTGTTGATGCAGCCGGACTTGTTGCCATAAGGTTTGGCTAGGTCGATGCCGGCCGCCGACACTTGGCTGGCCACCAGAACCAAAACTGCCGCGAAAAGAAGTCCCCCGCGCCGCACCTCAAACCCCGGTCGCCGGGATGCCGGTGCGTTCCACCTTGCGCGGCGCGGAGATTTCCTTCCACGTCGACAGCGCCCGGTTGACGGCCGCATTCGGCTCGCGGCCGACGAATTCACCATGGCCGGGCTTGGTCTTGACCTCGGACTCCTGGATCGACAGTTCGCCCCGCGAGAACACGAACCGCGGCAGGCCGGTCACCTCGAAACCCTCGAAGACATTGTAGTCGATCACCGATTGCTGCTTCTTGGACGAAATTGTCTTCTTGCGCTTGGGATCCCAGACGACGATGTCGGCGTCGGCACCCTCTACGATGGCGCCCTTCTTCGGATACATGTTGAGGATCTTGGCGATGTTGGTCGAGGTCACCGCGACGAACTCGTTCATCGTCAGCCGGCCGGTGTTGACGCCTGTGGTCCACAGCACCGGCATGCGGTCTTCAAGCCCGCCGGTGCCGTTCGGGATCTTGGTGAAATCGCCGACGCCGTTGCGCTTCTGTTTGGTGGTGAAAGCGCAATGATCGGTCGCCACCACCTGCAGCGAACCCGCCTGCAGGCCGGCCCACAGCGAGTCCTGGTGCGATTTGTTGCGGAAGGGCGGACTCATCACGCGGCGTGCCGCATGGTCCCAGTCCTTGTCGAAATACTCGCTCTCGTCCAGCGTCAGGTGCTGGATCAGCGGCTCGCCGAACACCCGCATGCCCTTCTGGCGCGCCCGGCGGATCGCCTCGTGGCTCTGCTCGCAGGAGACATGCACGACATAGAGCGGCACGCCGGCCATGTCGGCGATCATGATGGCGCGGTTGGTCGCCTCGCCTTCCACTTCGGGCGGCCGCGAATAGGCGTGGCCCTCGGGGCCGTTGTTGCCGGCAGCCAGCAGCTTCTGCGACAGTGCCGCCACCACGTCGCCATTCTCGGCATGAACGAGCGGCAGCGCGCCGAGATCGGCGCAGCGCTGGAACGACGCATACATCTCGTCGTCGTCGACCATCAGCGCGCCCTTGTAGGCCATGAAATGCTTGAACGAGGTGATGCCCTTGTCGACGACCGTGGCCATCTCGTCGAACACCTGCTTGCCCCACCAGGTGATCGCCATGTGGAAGGAGTAGTCGCACGACGCCTTCGAGGTCTTGTTGTCCCACATCTGCAAGGCTTCGAGCAGCGACTGCTGCGGCGCCGGCAGGCAGAAATCGACCACCATCGTCGTGCCGCCGGAGAGCGCCGCGCGCGTGCCGGATTCGAAATCATCGGCCGAATAGGTGCCCATGAACGGCATTTCGAGATGGGTGTGCGGGTCGATGCCGCCCGGCATGATGTAGCAGCCGGTGGCGTCGAACTCATGGTCGCCATGCAGGCCCGAACCGATGGCGACGATCTTGCCGTGCTGCATCAGCACATCGGCCTTCCAGGTGCGGTCGGCGGTGACGATGGTGCCGTTTCGGATGACTTTGGTCATTGACTGTTCCCTTGTTCTCTTCGCGCTTCTTTACGAGCGTCGTTTGGAAGGTGGATTCTAAGCTCACTCCACGATGACAGCCGTCTCCACCACCGCGTGGAACAAGACATCGGCACCCGCCGAAGCCCATTCCTTGGTGATCTCTTCGGCCTCGTTGTGGCTGAGGCCATCGACGCAAGGGCACATCACCATGGCGGTGGGCGCGACGCGGTTGATCCAGCAGGCGTCGTGGCCGGCACCGGAAACGATGTTGCGATGGGAATAGCCAAGGCGGTCGGCGGCATCGCGGATCGCCTTGACGCAGCCGGCATCGAAAGTCACCGGATCGAAAGCGCCGACCTGTTCGATCTCGCAGCGGATGTCGAGTGCATCGCAGATCGTGTCGATGCCTTCGCGGATGCGGCCATCCATCGCGTCCAGCACTTCCTTTTCCGGCGAGCGGATATCGACGGTGAAGACGGTGCGCCCGGCGATGATGTTGCGCGAATTGGGATAGACCTCCATGTGGCCGACCGCGCCGACGGCATCGGGCTGGTAGTCCATGGCGATCTCGTGCACCAGTTCGATCACCCGCGCCATGCCGAGCCCGGCATTGCGGCGCTTGGGCATCGGCGTCGAGCCGGTATGGGCTTCCTTGCCGGTCAGCGTCACCTGCAGCCATTTAAGGCCCTGGCCATGGGTGACGACACCGATGTCGATATCTTCGTCCTCGAGGATCGGACCCTGTTCGATATGCAGTTCGAAGAAGGCATGGATCTTGCGGTCGCCGACCTTCTCGGGGCCTTTCCAGCCGATGCGCTCCAGTTCCTCGCCGAATTTCTTGCCCTGCTTGTCGACATGCCCGTACACATCGGCCTGGTCGAGCACGCCGGCGAACACGCCGGACGCCATCATAGCCGGCGCGAAGCGCGAGCCCTCCTCGTTCGTCCAGTTGGTGACGACGATTGGATGTTTGGTCTTGATGCCGAGATCGTTGAGCGAGCGCACCACTTCAAGCCCGCCCAGTACGCCGAGCACGCCGTCATACTTGCCGCCGGTCGGCTGCGTATCGAGATGGCTGCCGACATAGACCGGCGGCAGGCTGGGATCGGTGCCTTCGCGGCGGGCAAACATCGTGCCCATTTCATCGACGCCCATTTCGAGCCCGGCCGCATCGCACCAGCGCTTGAACAGATGCCGCCCTTCGCCGTCTTCGTCGGTCACGGTCTGGCGATTGTTGCCGCCGGCAATGCCGGGGCCAATCTTCGCCATCTCCATGATGGAATCCCACAAACGGTTTGAATTGATTCGCAGATTCTCGCCGGGTGCGGCCATCTCGAGTTCCCATCTACACCAGGGGTCTTGTCGCCCCTTGAGTGATTTACAGCTTGACCGTATGGTCAGCTTTTAAACTACACAACCTGACCAAGCGGTCAACTAGAATCTTGGGGTAGACATGGCAGAACCCACCCGCCCCATGCGGCGACAGGAGATCCGCCGAGAGAATGAAAAAACCATTCTCGTCGCTGCAGAGAAGGTGTTTGCGGAGGCAGGGTTTGGCGGCGCCACGATGCAGTTGATTGCGGATCTGGCCGGACTGCCGAAGGCAAATCTCCACTACTATTTCGCCACCAAGGAAGAGCTTTACCGGTCGGTCGTTCAAAACATCTTTGAAATCTGGCTACAGGCGGCCAATTGCTTCGACGCGGCGCGCGGGCCCATAGACGGCATCAGTGCCTATAT
>NZ_RZRR01000386.1:0-4990 GCF_003998555.1 Mesorhizobium sp. M7A.F.Ca.CA.002.09.1.1
GGTGTAGATGTCACAGCGATCGGCTTTGACCGCCGCGGCGATGGCGACAGCACTGGTGTCGGAGCCGCCGCGGCCGAGCGTGGCAATACGATTGTCCGGGCCGATGCCCTGGAACCCGGCAATCACCGCCACCTGGCCCTCGCCGAAGCGCTTGATCAGGAACGCACCGTCAATGTCGAGGATGCGCGCCGCCCCATGCGCATTATCGGTCTTGATCGGGATCTGCCAGCCCTGCCAGGAGCGGGCGTGCACGCCCATGTTCTGCAAAGTGATGGCCAGCAGGCCGGCCGTGACCTGCTCGCCGGAAGCGACGACCGCATCATATTCGCGTGCGTCATGCATCGGCGAGGCCTCACGCGTCCAGCCGACCAGTTCGTTGGTCTTCCCGGCCATCGCCGAAACGACCACCGCCACCTCATGGCCGGCGTCGACCTCGCGTTTGACGTGACGCGCCACGTTGCGGATGCGGGCGATGTCGGCGACGGAGGTTCCGCCGAATTTCATCACGATGCGCGCCATGGGAGCGAAATGCCTTTGCCTGAAGCCGGATCCCAGCCAAAAGCCGGAATCCCGAAAAGCGGAAGGCCGGCTGACGCCGGCCGCTGAATGCGCGGCCTCCTTAGCCAAATGACGAAGGTTTCGCAAGGCTGGCGGCCAATTGCCGGCTCCAGAAGCCGGCATATTGCCTTCCGCCCCGGCGCCGCCTACGAAATGCTGCCTGCGGGGAATTCTTTTGGTTCGGCATAGCAGATGATGATTGCTCGGTTTCGACGTGCCATGCGATGGCAATCGCTCCCGCTTGTCGCAGGCTTTGCGGTGCTGGCGCTTATTGTCGGCAGCCGTGCCATGCTGGTCGAGGAACAGCGGGCCAACCGCGCCGCCGCGCGCGAGGCAATCGAATATCAGCAATTGCTTTCGGGTCTGCTTTCTCTGGCACAGGAAGCCGAGAACGGCCAGCGTGGCTACCTGCTGACCGGCGAGAAATCCTATCTCGAACCCTATCGGAGCGCTGTCGGCGCCATTCCGGGGCAACTTGCCCGTATCGACAGCTTGACCGCCCCCGACGACCAGTTCGTCCAGCCGATCAACCACATCAAGGACGCGCTTTCGCAAAAGCAGGCTGAACTGGCCGAGACGATTGCCCTGTACGACCAGGGCAATGCGACGAAAGCGCTGGATCTGATTCGCAGCGGCCAGGGCAAGGCAGTCATGGACGAAATCCGAACCAGCATGGATACGGTCCGACGCATCAGCGCCGCAGCCGTCGCCGCGCGCGACGCGCATACCGACCAGGTCGAGACCTGGCTACGCATCGGTTCGGTGGCGGCACTGCTGGCGATCTTCCTGCTTGCCGGCTACGCGATCAGGGAATCGCGCCGCCGCTTCCTTGAGGTGGCGGTCGCCCAGGAGGAGTTGGTGCGCAAGAACGTCGCGCTCGGCAGAGAGATCGAGACACGTGAAAAGGCAGAATCCCAGATCCGCCAGATGCACAAGATGGAGGCGGTCGGCCAGCTTACAGGCGGCATCGCCCACGACTTCAACAACATGCTGGCGGTGATCATCAGCGCCATGAACCTCGCCCAGCGCAAGCTGGCGCGCGGCGAGCACGACATCGCACAATTCATCGACGCGGCGATCGATGCCGCGACCCGTGCCGCCAATCTGACGGCCCGGCTGCTCGCCTTCTCGCGTCAGCAGCCGCTGGCGCCGCAGATCGTCGACGCCAACCGCCTGCTGACCGGGATGTCCGACCTGATCCGTAGGGCACTCGGCGAAACCATCCGCATCGAAACGGTGCTGGCGGGAGGCTTGTGGAAAACCCATGCCGACCCGAGCCAGATCGAGAACGCCGTTCTCAACCTGGCCGTCAACGCCCGCGACGCCATGGGCGATGACGGCAAGCTGACCATCGAGACCGCCAACAGCCATCTCGACGACAGCTACGCCGCCGCCCATGCAGAAGTCGCGGCCGGCCAGTATGTGATGATCGCCGTCAGCGATACCGGTTCGGGCATGACCCCCGATGTCATGGCCAAGGCCTTCGAACCCTTCTTCACCACCAAGCCGGTCAACAAGGGCACCGGCCTTGGATTGAGCCAGGTGTTCGGCTTCGTCAAACAGTCGGGCGGCCACGTCAACATCTATTCCGAGCCCGGCGAAGGCACGACAATCAAGATCTACTTGCCGCGGTATTTCGGCGCCGAAGAGCCGGCCGTGCCCACCGGGCGCGGCGACAACTCCGCCGCACCGGTCGCCGAAACGATCCTTGTCGTCGAGGATGATGCCCGCGTGCGGGTCTCCACCACCGAGGCCATACGCGAACTCGGATACACCGTCATTGATGCCGCGAGTGGCGAGGAAGCGTTGCAGAAACTGGCGGAAAACCCGAAGGTCGCCCTGCTGTTCACCGACATCGTCATGCCCGTCATGAACGGCCGCAAGCTGGCGGAAGAGGCCGTTGCCCGCATGCCGCTGCTGAAGGTGATCTTCACCACCGGCTTCACCAGGAACGCCGTGGTCCACAACGGCGTGCTCGACCACGACGTGCATTTCCTCGCCAAGCCCTTCACCATCGAGCAACTGGCAGCGAAACTGCGTGACGTGCTTGGCACGACGCAGGTCGCAGCGGACTGATCACAATCGCTTCAGCCTGACGCAGCCGCGCGTCTCCAAAGGCCGGGATAGTCGACAACGAAGCCGTGCGGCGAGACGTTGAGGGTCTCGTCATAGCCGAACACCGGCGCGGCATAGGCATAGCGAACCGTGTCGAGACGCCGATAGGTCTGATCGAGGCGCACCAGGCTCAGTTCAGGGAAAGTCAGGTAGGCGGCCGGGGCAGGCGACGCTTCGCCGATCCCGAGGCCATACCGGCGGATCGCCAGCAGGTTCGATGCCGGTGTGAAGCCAAGATCGACGTCGACAAGACCGTCGACACCCTGCTGGACTTCGCCGTTCAGCGTCCACTGGCCGTTGAAATCGCGTTCGATCGCATAGTGCAGCTGGCGCGTGCCGAGAAAGCCTTCGACAAGCGCCGCCCGCGTGTGCCAGCCGGCATCGCAATTCACCCCGTAGGCGAGGCAGCACGGCTTGCCGTCCTGGATGAAGATGGCTTGTCCCTTGAGGCTGTGCCCGCCATCGGTCTGCGCAAGCAGACAGGCATCATGCCCCTCCACGTCCAGCCGATGCCAGAGGATCGAAGCCGTCATTGCTGTCATCGTCACCTCCTTCGAGTTCAAAACGATGATGTGTTCCTTCGCCCGCCAGGCCAATTGTGTTTCACCGCAGCGCACTCCAGCTGACATGCCCTGACAGAATCCGGCTCCCTGCCGGCAGAGGAAAATTGTTGCCTTGACATTCGCGGCTTCACGCCCGACTTCCTAGCGCATGACCCCGAAATCGAAGTCGATTTCGGAAAGGATCATGCGCAGAATCTAAAGTGCTACAGCGTCCTTTGCGCGTCCAAGAGGACGCGCGGCGCTGTAGTGTCGAGGAGACCAACTATGCCAGAGCCCCGACGATCGACGATCGATGCCGGAGAAGTGGAACGCTTTTCCGCCCTTGCCGCCGAATGGTGGAACCCGAACGGCAAGTTCCGTCCCCTGCACAAATTCAATCCGGTCCGGCTGGCCTATATCCGCGACCAGATAGCGACGCGCTTCGGCCGTGACCCACGCGCTGCAAGGCCTTTCGAGGGACTGCGCATCCTCGACATCGGTTGCGGCGGCGGACTTTTGTGCGAGCCGATGGCGCGGCTTGGCGCCGAGGTTGTGGGCGCGGATGCCTCCGAAACCAACATCGAAGTGGCCAAGCTGCACGCCGCCGAAGGCAATGTCAGCGTCGACTATCGCGCCACGACGGCCGAGGACCTTGCCGACGCCGGCGAGAAATTCGACGTCATCCTCAACATGGAAGTGGTCGAGCATGTCGCCGACATCGACCTGTTCGTCGCCAAATGCGGCGAGATGGTGCGGCCCGGCGGCATCATGTTCGTGGCCACCATCAACCGCACGCTGAAGGCGCTGGGCTTAGCCATCATCGGCGCCGAATATGTGCTGCGCTGGCTGCCGCGCGGCACCCACCAGTTCGGCAAGCTGGTGCGCCCGGAAGAGCTCGAAAAGGCGCTTGGCGGCGCCGGCCTGACCATCATCGACCGCACCGGCGTCACCTACAATCCGCTGGCCGACCGCTGGGCGCGGTCGAAGGACATGGACGTCAACTACATGGTCCTGGCGGAAAAAGGCTCGGTCTGATCTATTCAGAATTCAGCGGCCTGTAGCCGCCGCGCCAGTAGATCAGCGCCTGGCCGGCATCGGACGTGCGCACGGCCTCGACCGAACCGATGACGATGGAATGCGTGCCGCGATCGATCATTTCATCGAGGCTGCAGTCGAATGCGGCCACCGCATCCGAAAGCAGCAAAGCTCCGGTCTTGAGCGTCACCCATTCGGCGCCCTCATAGCGGTCCTTGCCCTTGATGCCGCCGAAGCCGGAGAACCGCTCGGCCACGCGCTGATGCTGGGGGCCAAGCGAGTTGACGCCGAAATGCCGGTAGCGTTCGATCACCGGCCAGGTCGACGATGACCGGTTGACACAGGCGATCACCTTGGGCGGCTCGGCCGACAGCGAGACGACCGAAATGACCACCAGACCGGAGCGATCCTCGCCGGTGCCGGCGGTGATGACGCTGACATTGCCGACGATCAGCCGCATCGCGGCGCGAAAATCAGCTACATCGACGGCAGTCCCCTCGGATGTCTTCGGTTCGGTCATGGCTTGCTCCAGAGCACGATTCCAAAAAGGGAAAGGTCCTCGGAAAAGACCACGCTCAAACAAGAAGATAAAGCAGATCTGGATACAAATTCAGGTGAGATCGGCTCCAGGCGCGAAGGCAGTTCGGATCCCCTGCGACCGCTCACGCCTTCTGGCTTTGTGCCCTGGTGGTGATGAACACGCCGGCAGTGATGATGAGCGCGCCTGCCCAGGTCAGCAG
>NZ_RZRR01000387.1:0-4973 GCF_003998555.1 Mesorhizobium sp. M7A.F.Ca.CA.002.09.1.1
CCAATTGGGGCGGCGAGCGCTTCGTGCGCGGCGCCTACGTCGCCGCCCGCCCTGGCCGTTCACTGGCGCGCGCCGCGCTCATGCAGCCGGTGGCCGACAAGATCTTCTTCGCCGGCGAGCACTTGGCCGGCCCGCTGATGCAGACCTGCGGCGGCGCACGGCTGTCGGGCGAAGCGGTGGCAAGACAGGTTGTCGCCCAGCTTGCGGCCAAATAGCTTCAGGAAAATGTGGAACGCCGCGCGGCTGTTCGCGTTGGGCACGGGCCGCCGTGAACATCTATGTCACCTCCGGTGAATTGAGACCGACATGAAACTCTTCGACTGCCCCCATTGCGGCCATCGCATCTATTTCGAGAACGCCCAGTGCCTGAACTGCGGGAACCCCGTGCTCTACGATCCCGAGCACGCCTGTTTCGCGCTGGCGAGCGCCGACGGCATCTTCCAGTGCACCAACGCCGATGAATGCGCCTGCAACTGGATGGCCGAGCCCGGACACGCCTTTTGCCGCGCCTGTGCGCTCAACCAGTTGATCCCGGATCTCTCCGTCGACGGCAACCGCCGCCGCTGGATCCGTGTCGAAGCGGCGAAGAAGCGCGCCATCTATTCGCTGCTGGCCTTCGGGCTGCCGGTGGCGCCCAAGCAGAACCCCGCCGACGAGATCGGGCTGGCCTTCGACTTCCTCGCCGATCCGATCGGCGGCGGCCCCGGCGGCGAGCGGATCCTGACCGGCCACGACAATGGCCTGATCACGCTCAACGTCGCCGAGGCGGATTCGGCCGAGCGCGAAAAGCGCCGCGTCGAGATGGGCGAGAACTACCGCACCTTGCTCGGTCATTTCCGTCATGAGCTTGGGCACTATTATTGGGACCGCCTGATCCGCGACGATCCGCACCGGCTCGAAGCTTTCCGCGCACTGTTCGGCGATGACCGCGCCGATTACGAACAGGCGCTGAAGGCCTATTATGCCAATGGTGCGCCGCCCGACTGGCAGCAAGGCCACATCTCGGCCTATGCGACCTCGCATCCATGGGAGGACTGGGCCGAGACCTGGGCTCACCACCTGCACATCACCGACACGCTGGAAATGGTGCACGCACTGAACTTTCCGCTCGGCCGGCTGGAGACGGTGGAGGCCAACGACTTGCCGCGCGGCGACACAGGCGGCGAATTGCAGGCCGCACCCTCGGAGCCGCCGACCGCGCCCGAGTCTTTCGAAAAGATCCTGGCCCGCTGGCTGGTGCTGTCGGAAGCCTCCAATTCGATCAACCGCTGCATGGGCCTGCCGGACCTCTATCCCTTTGTCATTTCGGACGTCACGGCGCGGAAATTGGACTTCGTTCACGAACTTCTGACCGATTTGCCTGGAGAACAGGGAACAAATCGTGAGTTGGCACAGGCGCTTTAGCGGGAACGCATGAGCTGCTGCCCCGTTTTCGCTGGCGAGGGACCATGAAAACGGAGAGAAACCATGAAATCCCTGTTGTTTCCGGCGGTCGCCGGAATGCTGACCGTGATGTCGGGCGCCGCGTTTGCCGACACCGCCGTCTCAGCCGTCACCGATCTTAACGTTCGCGCCGGACCCGGCCCGCAATACCCTGTCATCGGCGTGCTCGCCGCCGGTCAGTCGGCAACGCTCAATGGCTGCATCGAAAACAGCAAATGGTGCACCATAGCCGAGGCCGGCGGCCAGGGCTGGGTCTATTCCGACTATGTGACGGCCGATATAGGCGGCAGCCGGGTGGTGCTGACGCAACGGCGCGCCAGCGTTGCTGTCGTCTCGCCGCCGGAGGACATCGGCAACTACTCGACCGATTATACCGGCGCGATCATCGCCAGCGATCCGGTCGTCGATGACTTCCCGCCGCCCCCGGCTGAAGTCCGCACCTATGTCGACACGCACCGCCTCGATCCCATCTATCTCGATGGCGAAGTGGTCACCGGCGCGACCCTGCCCGACACCGTCGAGCTGCGCGAGATTCCAGACTACAATTACCGCTATGTCTATGTGAACGGCCAGCGGGCGCTGATCGATCCGCAGACCCGGCGCATCATGTACGTCGTGCGCTGACGACAATTGACATAAGCGGCCGCTGCCACAGCAGCGGCCGCCGGCAGGCGGCACCGCAGCGTCGCCTCTTGTGCGCCGACGCTGCTCTGAGCATTGTCCTTTGCGGAAGACTTCCGATTTTTCCGGCGGTCGGTTAGTCAATAGGCGATGACTTTGGCAAAGGAGCCCGCGTGACCATCGATCCGGCCGCCTTCGAGCGCTACAGGCATTCGCCGAACGCCAGGACGACCTTGCCGCGCCTGTTGCTCGGAACGGGGATCGTCGTCCTTTTTTGGGCAGCAACCACCGTGGCCGTGCTGGTCGGCGGCACCTATGCCTTCTTCGCCCGGCAGGCGGCCCCATCATCCGGCATGCAGGGTTTCCTCGCCTCGCCCATCGGCATTCTCACCGCGCTCGTCTCGTTCGCCGGCATCTGGATCGGCCTGTGGGTCGCGATGCGCTGGGTGCATGGCGAGAAGCTGTCGGCGCTGCTCGGCAACAGCCGGCGTGTTTCATGGTCCGGCTTCCTCAAGGGGCTGATCGCGGTGCTGATCACCTCGTTGATCTCCGAAATCCTGCTCTATCTCTTGCAGCCGCAGATCGCGCGCGGCCCGATCAGCCTGTCGTCCTGGCTGCTGTTTGCGATCCCGATCGCCGCGCTCACTCTGTTGCAGACCTCGTCGGAAGAGTTGCTGTTTCGCGGCTACCTGCTGCGCGGGCTGGCCAGCCGGTTCAAGAGCCCGTTCATCTGGGCGCTGCTGCCGGCCCTGCTGTTCACCTCGCTGCATTGGAGTGCGAGTTCGTCGCCAGCCATCAACGCCTGTGTGCTGGCGTCGATCGCCGCTTTCGCGTTGCTGCTGACGCTTGTCGTTTACGCAACAGGCAATCTCGGCGCCGCGCTGGGTGCTCATCTCGGCAACAACCTGACCGGCTTCCTGCTGATCTCGCATCAGGAAAGCTACAATTCCTTCGCCCTGTTCAACGCCAGGCCGCTCGAGGGACCGGGCTGGGCAACGTCGGATGCGGTTCTCATCGCCTTCATCGGCATCGCCTGCAGCCTGCTGACCATCGGGCTGCTTTTGCATCCGCGCTCGCCGCTCAAGGTCGCCGCCGAGCTTCCGGACCGCGCGAGCACGGCCTGAATGCGGGTCCGGGAATGACGCTACCCGGCCCTTGTCTTGACTCTTGCGCAGATTTCCTGTCTACACGCCCCGAATTCCGCGACGAGTATCCCTCCGAGCAAGCCGACCAGGACGCCGAAACCTCTTTGAGGTGAAGTGCTGTAAATCGATCCTGGAGGCCAACACCCGGCAGCGCTGAGCGCCCCCGGGTGCTTTTTGGTTTTGGCTTTTGCTTGGACTTTTGGTTGGACACTGGGCGCGAACGCATTACCTCTCGGGCACCATCCGGGTGCCAGGGAAAAGGAAAACGAATGTTTGAATCGCTACAGGAACGTCTTGGTTCGATCCTGAACGGCCTGACCGGCCGCGGCGCGCTGTCGGAGGCTGATGTCTCGGCGGCGCTGCGCGAGGTGCGCCGTGCGCTGCTCGAAGCCGACGTGGCGCTGGAAGTGGTGCGCTCCTTCACCGACAAGGTGCGCGAGAAGGCCGTCGGCGCTGCCGTGGTCAAGTCGATCAAGCCCGGCCAGATGGTCGTCAAGATCGTTCATGACGAACTGGTCGACATGCTCGGCGCTGAAGGCGTCGCCATCGATCTCAATGCCCCGGCGCCGGTCGTCATCATGATGGTCGGCCTGCAGGGTTCCGGCAAGACGACCACTTCGGCCAAGATCGCCAAGCGTCTTTCCGAGCGTCAGAACAAGAAGGTCCTGATGGCCTCGCTCGACACGCGGCGCCCCGCCGCGCAGGAGCAGCTTCGCCAGCTCGGCGAACAGGTCAAGGTCGCCACGCTGCCGATCATCGACGGCCAGTCGCCGGTCGACATCGCGCGCCGCGCCGTGCAGGCGGCCAAGCTCGGCGGCCACGACGTCGTCATCCTCGACACCGCCGGCCGCACCCATATCGACGAGCCGCTGATGGTCGAGATGGCCGACATCAAGAAGGTATCGAGCCCGCACGAAATCCTGCTGGTCGCCGATTCGCTGACCGGCCAGGACGCCGTCAACCTGGCCAAGAGCTTCGACGAGCGCGTCGGCATCACCGGTCTCGTGCTGACCCGCATGGACGGCGACGGCCGTGGCGGTGCTGCCCTTTCGATGCGCGCCGTCACCGGCAAGCCGATCAAGCTGATCGGCACCGGCGAAAAGATGGACGGGCTGGAGGAATTCCACCCCAAGCGCATCGCTGACCGCATCCTCGGCATGGGCGACATTGTCTCGCTCGTCGAAAAGGCCGCCGAGAACATCGACGCCGAACAGGCGGCGGCGATGGCCAAGAAGATGCAGTCGGGCAAGTTCGACCTGAACGATCTCGCCGGCCAGCTTCAGCAGATGTCGAAGATGGGCGGCATGGGCGGCATCATGGGCATGATGCCCGGCATGGGCAAGATGAAGGACCAGATGGCCGCCGCCGGTCTCGACGACAAGATGTTCGGCCGCCAGCTCGCCATCATCTCGTCGATGACCAAGGCAGAGCGCGCCAATCCCGATTTGCTCAAGCATTCGCGCAAGAAGCGCATCGCTGCCGGTTCCGGCACCGACGCGGCCGAAATCAACAAGCTGCTCAAAATGCATCGCGGCATGGCCGACATGATGAAGGCAATGGGCGGCAAGGGCAAAGGCGGCGGCCTGATGCGCGGCATGATGGGCGGCCTCGCCTCCAAGATGGGCCTCGGCGGCATGATGCCCGGCGGTATGGGTGGCATGATGGGCGGCGGCATGCCGGACCTGTCGAAGATGGATCCCAAGCAGCTCGAAGCCTTGCAGAAGCAGGCGCAGGCAGCCGGCCTAGGCGGCGGCATGAAAGGCC
>NZ_RZRR01000388.1:0-4970 GCF_003998555.1 Mesorhizobium sp. M7A.F.Ca.CA.002.09.1.1
CATCTAGACCTACGCGCCGCCAGCGCTGGCGGTAACGGAAGGGAGAAAAAGAATGGCCGAACGGTCTTTTGCCAGGGAAGTCGAAAAACTCAGGCTCGGTGCCGGCGAGGAGTTTGCCGGCGAAGGCATTCTCGCCATCACCAAGGCGCTGCTGCAATGCGGCGTCGGCTATGTCGGCGGCTATCAGGGCGCGCCGATCAGTCACCTGATGGACGTGCTGGCCGACGCGCAGGACATTCTGGGCGAGCTCGGCGTGCATTTCGAAGCCAGCGCCTCGGAAGCCACTGCCACCGCCATGCTGGCGGCGTCAGTGCATTATCCCATTCGCGGTGCGGCGACCTTCAAGTCGACCGTCGGCACCAATGTTGCCTCCGACGCGCTGGCCAATCTCGCCTCCGGCGGCGTCACCGGCGGCGCGCTGATCATCGTCGGCGAAGACTATGGCGAGGGCTCCTCGATCATGCAGGAGCGCAGCCATGCCTTCGCCATGAAAAGCCAGGTGTGGCTGCTCGACCCGCGACCCAATCTGCCATCGATCGTCAAGGCGGTGGAGGATGGTTTCGAGCTGTCGGAGATTTCCAACACGCCGGTCATGCTGCAGGTGCGCATCCGCTGCTGCCACGTGCATGGCCATTTCATCGCCAAGGACAACAAGCGGCCGCCGATGACGGTCGCCGATGCCCTCGACGCGCCGCGCCGCGACACCGGCCGCATCGTGCTGCCGCCCGCCTCCTTCCTGCATGAGAAGGAGAAGGTGCAGAAACGCTGGCCGGCGGCGGTCGACTTCATCGCCAAGAACAAGATCAACGAGTTCTTCGGCTCGGACCATGGCTCGGTCGGCATCGTCATGCAGGGCGGCATGTACAATTCGGTCATCCGCGCGCTGCAGCGGCTCGGCCTTGCCGACACCTATGGCGACACCGACGTGCCGCTCTATGTGCTCAATGCCGTCTATCCCTTGATCGACGACGAGTTCCTGTCGTTCTGCGAGGGCAAGCAGTCGGTGCTGGTCGTCGAGGAAGGCCAGCCCAACTACATCGAACAGGCCTTTGCTTCGATGCTGCACAAGGCCGGTCGAGGCACCAGGCTGGTTGGCAAGGAGCATCTGCCGATGGCCGGCGAATATACCGGCCAGGTCATGCTCGACGGCATCGGCGCCTTCCTGCGCGCCGAGGCGCCGCATCTGCTGCCGGGCGAGGTGCGCGCGCCCAACAAGGTCGGCGACGGCGTTGATGCAGCCGACCTCATCAATGTCGTGCCGGGCCGTCCGCCGGGCTTCTGCATCGGCTGCCCGGAACGG
Source organism: Mesorhizobium sp. M7A.F.Ca.CA.002.09.1.1 (assembly GCF_003998555.1). Classification (NCBI taxonomy): domain Bacteria; kingdom Pseudomonadati; phylum Pseudomonadota; class Alphaproteobacteria; order Hyphomicrobiales; family Phyllobacteriaceae; genus Mesorhizobium; species Mesorhizobium sp. M7A.F.Ca.CA.002.09.1.1. The sequence goes on from NZ_RZRR01000388.1 coordinate 1,301, forward strand.
CCGATCTTTGCCGCGACAAAACTGGTCGAGCAGGAGCTCGGCAAGCATCACATCGCCTCCGACATCGGCTGCCATCTGTTCTCGATCATGCCGCCTTTCGAGCTCGGCGCCACCACCATGGGCTACGGGCTGGGCCCGGCCTCCGCCTCGGCCTTCAATTCGCCTGATGCCAAGCGGCGGTCCATCTCCTTCGTCGGCGACGGCGGCTTCTGGCACAACGGCCTGACCTCCTCAATTGGCAACGCGGTGTTCAACAAGAACGACGGCGTCATCGTCATCGTCGATAATTTTTACTCGGCCGCCACCGGCGGCCAGGACATCCTCTCATCCCGCGCCGGCAACAAGACCAAGTCGACGAAGCATCCGATCACCGAGGCGGTCAAAGGCATGGGCGTCAAATGGCTGCGCCATGTCGACCGCACCTATGACGTGACCAAGATGCAGGACACGCTACGCGAGGCGCTGACGACGGAGGAGAAGGGGCCGAAAGTCATCGTCGCCTCGTCCGAATGCATGCTCAACCGCCAGCGCCGCGAAAAGCCGCTGGTCGACAAGGCGATCAAGGGCGGGACCCGTGTCGTGAAACCGAAGTTCGGCGTGGATGAGGACATCTGTACCGGTGACCATGCCTGCATGCGGCTGTCCGGCTGCCCATCGCTGTCGGTCAAGTCGCTCGACGATCTTTTGCGCGACGATCCGGTCGCGCATATCGACCAGAGTTGCGTCGGTTGCGGCAATTGCGGCGAGGTCGCCGATGCGGCGGTGCTCTGCCCGTCCTTCTATCGCGCCGACGTCGTCCACAATCCAAGCCGCTGGGATCGCTTCCTGGAAGCGGCGCGCCGCGCCACCATCAGCCTGTTGCAGCGTCGCCGCGAAAGCCGGCGCCTGACTTTCGCCGATGCTTGACGCCGTCCCCCCACTTCGCGCCCACGCCAGCGCTCAGGATGGTGAGCGTGTCATCAAGCTCGCCGTGCTGGCGGTCGGCGGCCAGGGCGGCGGCGTGCTCGCCGATTGGATTACCGATGTCGCCGAGCGCAACGGCTATGTCGCGCAGTCGACCTCGGTCGCCGGCGTCGCCCAGCGTACCGGCGCCACCATCTACTATGTCGAGATGGCCCGCGACACCGGCCGGCTGCCGGTCTTTGCGCTGTCGCCCTCGCAAGGCGACGTCGACATACTGATCGCGGCGGAGTTGATGGAAGCCGGCCGCGCCATCATTCGCGGCTTCGTCACGCCCGAGCGCACCACGCTGATCGCCTCCTCGCACCGCATCGCCGCCGTGTCGGAAAAGATCGAGCCGGGCGACGGCCGCGCCTCGTCGTCCAAGGTGCATGCAACGGCGGAGGCCGCATCGAAGCGCTTCATCGCCTTCGACATGGAGAAGATCGCCGCCGACAATGGCTCGATGATCTCGGCCAGCCTGCTTGGCGCGCTGGCGGGGTCGGACGCGCTGCCGTTCACGCGCGAAAGCTACGAGCAGGCGATCGGCGCGGGTGGTCGGGGCGTCAAGGCCAGCCTTGCTGCCTTCGGTGCCGCGTTTGATCGTGCGCGCGGCACGGCAGCACCGGCGCCTAGGCCGGCCGAGCCAGCGATCGTCGAATCTGCCCTGGGCGCCGGACAGGTGAGTGGCCCGCGAAACCTGCTGCAAGGCTGGCAGGCCTTGGCTGCCCGCATCGATCTGTTGCCGGTGGCCGTGCGCGATATGGCGCTTCGAGGCTTGAGAAAGGTCGTCGACTATCAGGACATCGCCTATGGGCGCGACTATCTCGACCGGTTGGACAAGGCCGTCGCGCTGGACGGGCCGATTCAGGGCTACGGCTTGTCCATCGCTGCCGCCAAGCATCTGGCCAACGCGCTGTGCTACGACGACATGATCCGCGTCGCCGATCTCAAGACACGTTCGACGCGCGACAAACGCGTGCGCCGCGAGGTCGGCGTCAAGGATGGCTCGATCCTGCAGGTGACCGAATATTTCCATCCGCGCATCGAGGAGTTCTGCGGCACGCTGCCGGCGGGTCTGGGCAGCTACATCGAAAACCGGCCGAAGCTCGCCGCCTTTCTCGATCGTCGCATCAATCATGGCCGCCGCATCCGCACCGACAGTTTTGCCGGCTTTGCCGCTCTGTGGTTCATCGGCGGCCTGCGTCGCTGGCGCCGCAGCCTGCTGCGCCACAAGGTCGAGGTCGCTCATCTCGATGGCTGGTACGCGCTGGCGCTCGACCATGTGCCCCAGGATTACGCACTGGCCGTCGAAATCCTCAACTGCCGCCGGCTGATCAAGGGCTACAGCGACACCCATGTCCGGGCGCAGTCGAAATTCGACCGGGTGCTGTCCGCGCTCGACATGGTCAAGGGCCGCACCGACGCCGCCGACTGGATCCGCCGCCTGCGCGAGATCGCGCTGAAGGACGAGAAGGGCGACATGCTGGACGGTGCGCTGAAGACCGTGGCGACGCTGGGGCCGGATACGATAGACTGATTTAACGGGCATCCACCGATTGGAGCGGCGCCAGCCCATGCAGCGGCACCGCTTCCGGGAACAGATGCAGCAGGCCTGTATCGACGCGCCGGCGCAGATGCGCATCGACCTCCGCACGATCCTGACAACCATGGAACCTGCCGCCGCAATGGTCGCGCAGGCGCACGAGATCGGCCATGACAGGCGACATCGGCAGGCCGGCGGCGTCGAGCAGGCTTGCGCTGAGGAAGCCGATGTCGAGCGGGGCCAGGTCAGGCATCGGATGGCGCAAAGGATGGTTGAAGGTGGTGAGCGTGTAGAAAGTGCGATAGGCAAGCGAGCCAGGGGTCGCCAAGGCGTCGTCCCCGGCGATCGCCTCGACGAACGGCTTGGTCGCCGACGACTGGTGATCGCCGAATTCGAGCACCACGGCGCCGCGTTCACCGGCATCCGCTTGCCTCTTGTCGAGGAAATCCTGGAAATCGCCGCGCGCTACCGCCATCCGGCGCAGATACTCATTGGCTTGGAAATCGCCCGAGAAAGGCTCGCCCTCGACCTTCAGCCCGGGCTCCATCCGCCCCTCATAGGGTGAGTGCGGAAACATGGTCTGGATTTCGAGGAACAGCGGCCGGCCGTCTTCCCTATGGTGCCTGGCGATGAATGCCTCGGCCGCCTGGTAATAAAAGTTGTCGCGCAGGTGATAGAAGGGCGCGGCGATGTCCTTGATGTCGAGCACGGTCTCGAAACCGATCGATTTCAGGAACGGCCCTTCATTGACGAACGAAAAGTCCATCGGCGTCATCACGACAGTCCGATATCCGCAGCGCGCCAGCACCTCCGGCAAGGCTCCGGCGACCTTGTCCTGCAGGGTGATGGTCAGATAGGGGCTTCGCCAGCCGAAATCGGTGGCCGACAGGCCGGTCATCAGCGACAGATTGGTGATCCAGGTGCCGCCGCCAAACGTCTCGACCTGCATCTGGTGCGGCGTGCCGGCCCCCGGTGCGAATCTCTGCAGGAATCCCGCGCCGTTGCCGACCTGCGGAAAATAGCCGGGATCGGACTGGCTTTCGCTGAGCACGAAAAAGACGTCGGGAAGATCAGCCCGGTCGCCGCAATCGACCGTGTCGGCAAAAGGCGGCTGCGGCGCCACGGCTTGCAGCCGCTTTTCGAAGCCCGATTCTACAACGAGGTTGTGCAAATCCAGCAGCGAGA
>NZ_RZRR01000389.1:0-4964 GCF_003998555.1 Mesorhizobium sp. M7A.F.Ca.CA.002.09.1.1
CACCCGGGCGGCCAGCTCGGCGCCAATTTGACGCAGATCCGCGAGATCATGCATGTCGGCGACAGGCTGCCGCTGGTGGTTGCGGGCACCGGCATGCAGGACGCGATCCTGGAACTGTCGCGCAAAGGGTTTGGCTGCGTCGCGATCACCGATGTCGACGGTGCGCTGGTCGGCATCATCACCGATGGCGACATCCGCCGTCACATCGGCAGCAATCTGCTGGCGATGACGGTGGATCAGGTGATGACAAGAGGTCCGAAGACCGCGACGCCGGACACGCTGGTGGCAACGGCGCTGCAGACGATCAACAATTCAGCCATCACCAGCCTGATGGTGGTGGAGGGCCGGAAACCAGTCGGCCTCATCCACCTGCATGATCTGCTGCGTATCGGCGCCGCCTGAACGTTCAGACCGCCTCGACGGTCAGTTCCAGATCCGTATCGGCCGCACCCGTCACGCGCACTTGCGTGCCGGCCGGCAGGTCAGGGCCGGAGACACGCCACAGTGTGTCGCCCAGCTTGATGCGGCCGCGCCCGTCACGGATCGGTTCGGCAAGTGTCGCCATCCTGCCGACCATCTGCGCGCCGCGCCGGTTGAGCAGCGGCTGATCGGTCGGGTCGTTGCGGCTGCCGACCAGCTTCTTGCCGACATAGGCCGAGACCAGCGACAGCGCCAGGAAGGCGAGGACCTGGACCTGCCATGTCCAGAAGCCGGTGTCCCAGATCAGCAGCGACACAGCGCCGATGATCAGCGCGGCGATGCCGATCCACAGCATGAAGATACCCGGCGCGATGATTTCCATCACCAGCAGGACGAAACCGAGAACCATCCAGTTCCACGGGCCGAGTTCGGAAACGATGCGGTCGATCATTGGTTTCGACCTCAGTTGTCGGTTGGGCGAACGACCGGCGGGCGCGCGGCCTGCCTCTGCGAGCCGGTCGTGCCCTCGCTGCGGAAGACTTCCTTGGCGATCTCGCCAATGCCGCCGAGCGAACCGATCAGCGACGATGCCTCGAAGGGCATCAGCACGATCTTGCTGTTGGTCGCAGTGCCGATCTTGCCCAACGCTTCGGTGTATTTCTGGGCAACGAAGTAGTTCAGCGCCTGCACATCGCCTTTGGAGATCGCTTCCGACACAACCTGGGTGGCGCGGGCCTCCGCCTCGGCCGAACGTTCGCGCGCCTCGGCATCGCGGAAGGCGGCTTCCTTGCGGCCTTCGGCCTCGAGGATCTGCGACTGCTTGAGGCCTTCGGCGGCAAGGATCTGGGCGCGCTTGTTGCGTTCCGCGGTCATCTGCCGGCCCATCGATTCGATAAGGTTGGCCGGCGGGTTGATGTCCTTGATTTCGACGCGGGTGATCTTGATGCCCCACGGGTGGGCCGCTTCGTCGACGACGCGCAGCAGGCGCTCGTTGATGGCGTCGCGGTTCGACAGGAGTTCATCGAGATCCATCGAACCCATGACGGTACGGATGTTGGTCATCGTCAAATTGAGGATGGCGTTCTGCAGGCCGGAAACCTGGTAGGCGGCCTGAGCGGCGTTGAGGATCTGGAAAAAGGCGATGCCGTCGACACCGACAATGGCGTTGTCGCGGGTGATGATTTCCTGGCTTGGAACGTCGAGCACCTGCTCCATCATGTTCATCTTGGCGCCGATGCGGTCGATGAACGGGTAAATGAAATTGAGACCCGGGCTCAGTGTCTTGGTGTAACGGCCAAAGCGCTCCACCGTATAGTTGTAGCCTTGCGGGATTGTCCTGATGCCTTTGATCAGCAGCACCAATACCAGAAGGGCAAGTGCACCAACCGCAATATCGAAACCACTGAAATCCATTTGGCTCTCCCTCAGACGAAGGCCGCACAAGCCATTCTCGCGCGGCCGACTTCACCAAAGACTTAAGTGTGTTTCAGATGCGTTACAATCAGGTGATGACGGATTGTTTGCGGGTGCGATCAGCGGTTGAAGGCAAACAATCTTGCATCCGTGTCCTCCAGCCCGTTGATCGAAGCCGGGACAATCTCGGAAGCGATCTGCGAGAAGGTGATGCCGTTGCCGCCGTAGCCCATCACTGCATAGATGCGCGGGTGGCGGGGAATGGCGCCGATATAGGGCAGGCCGGTGGTTGTGGTGCCGAACGAACCGGTCCAGGCAAAATCGGGCCTGGTGTCGAGATGCGGAAATACCAGGCCGAGCTCCTCGGCGATGCGTGTGCTCTTGTCGGCGATCAGCTCGTCGCGCCGCGCTTCGTCGACAAAATCCTCGTCCTCGCCGCCGCAAATGACCCGGCCGTCGATCGTCGTGCGCATATACAGATACGGCTCCGACGCTTCCCAGATGAACGCTGCGTCCGGCCAGAGCTTTCGCGGTTGCGGGCATGTTGCGATCGCCCATGTCGAGATGATCCGGTGGGCCGCGGCCGGCACGATCTCCACAAGTTCGTAGCCGGTGGCCAGAACAACATGTCGCGCGGTTATGGTCGGGCCATCCCTGGTCGCGACGACAACAGCTTCGGCGCTATCCTCGATCACTGTCGCGTCGACGGGGGCGTAGAAGCGAGCCTTGCGCTGAAGGGATTTCAGCAGCAGCCCAGCCGTCAGCTTACGCGGGTCGAGCGCGATGTTGCCGTGGCTGAGAATGGCGCCTTCGCGGTCGATGCCGAATGTCTCCGCCAGCGGCGCCGGCGTCAGATAGGTCGCGGCGATGCCGGCTAGCCGCCGTGCCTTGGCCTCGTCGCGCAGTTCCGACGGACCAAGTATCGTGCCAGACAGATAGAGCGACGGCGCCCGGCTCAGGCCACAGTTGATGCCGAGTTCGGCGATGCGTCCGGCGAGATTGGAGACGGCGAGCCGCGAGCGCCGCCAGGCCTGCTGCGCCGAGGCTCTGCCGACCATCTTCGAGAGCGTGGAGAGAGGCTGGTCTATTTCGAATGCCACCAGTGCGGTGGTTGCGGCCGTCGAGCCCTTCAGCGGACCGCGCCGGTCGATACAGATCACCCGATGGCCATCGGCCGTCAGCGCCTCGGCCATCATGGCGCCGCTGATGCCCATGCCGACGACCAGCACATCTGCCTTGACGTCCCGGACCAGGCCGTCCGTCGGCACCGCAGGCGCGCGATAGGCTGACCAGACGGGCTGGCCAGTTCTGAGGTCGAGTTTGCGGGACATCGCATTCTCCGGCGGCGCGCCTTAACGCCCCGGAGCTTGTGTTGTTCCGGAGTTAGAGCGGCGAGCTGCTCTAACTCCCGTTGACGAAATTCCCAAGGGAAAGCGCTATTCGCTTTTCCCGGGAAAACCGTTTCACACTTTTCCTGGAATTTCTCCTAGACCCAGCCAGACAGTTCGCGCCGCACCATCGCCTCGATCACCGCCATCCCCTCCGCGCTGTCGTTGAGGCAAGGGATATGGGCGAAATTCTTGCCGCCGGCATGGTGGAAGGTTTCGGCCGCCTCGCGGCCGATCTCATCCAGCGTCTCGATGCAGTCGACGGAAAAGCCGGGATTGACGACGGCGATCGACTTGACGCCGTCCTGTGCGAGTTTCTCCACCGTCTTGTCGGTATAGGGTTGCAGCCATTCCTGCGCGCCGAAGCGCGACTGGAAGGTGATGATCAGTTTCCTGTCATCCCAGCCGAGCCGTTCGCGCAACAGCCGCGTCGTCTTCTGGCAGTGGCAATGATAGGGATCGCCCTTCTCGAAATAGGGTTTTGGAATGCCGTGATAGGAGGTGATGACCACCTCCGGCTCGAAATCCAGCGTCGCCAGATGCCGTTCGATCGAACGCGCCAGCGCCTCGATATAGACCGGCTCGTCATAGTAGGGCGGCACGCTGCGGACGGCCGGCGCGCGGCGCATCTTCATCAGCGCGCGAAACAGCTGGTCGTTGGCTGTTGCCGTGGTCGTCGCCGAATATTGCGGATAGAGCGGAAACGAAAGAATGCGGTCGCAGCCCTGGTCGGCCAGACGCTGGGCAATGCTGGCGGTCGAAGGATTGCCATAGCGCATCGCCCAGTCGACGACGACATCAGGCAGGTCGCGCAGCGCTTCGGCCAGCTTTTCGGCCTGGGCACGGGTGTAGGTGCGCAGCGGCGACTCGTTCTTTTCCCGGTTCCAGATCCGGGCGTAATTGGCGCCCGACTTCTTGGGGCGCGTGGTGAGCACAAGTCCATAGAGGATCGGATACCAGATCGCCCTGTTGAGCTCGATGACGCGCGGATCGGACAGGAATTCACGCAGATACCGCCACATCGGCTTGAAATCGGTGCCATCGGGCGTGCCCAGATTGACCAGCATGACGCCGATCTTGCCCGCCTTGACCGGCGGATGCCCAGCGGGCAACGGGCCGAGCGCTTTTGCGACCTTGGGATCGGCAGGGGTGGGAAGCGTCATAAGGGTTCTCCGGGAGACGCGAACCTAACCATCTTGCGCGCGCATTCAATGCAGCGTCTGGCCGCACCTTAAAGCGGATTGTCCGAATGGATTCAGACGACCCGCTTTAACTCTTTGTTTTATGCATGTCGTTTTCCCAAAACCGAGGTCACTTTTGGGCGACATGCATTAGCCCGAAAACAGGACGCCCGTCCGGTTTTCGGACGGGCGGTGTCATTCAGGCATATAAGCGAGCTATTTCGGCGGGATGGTCAGGGTTGCGCCGACAGGAAGCCGGCGGGGTTCGTAGCCCTTGTTGGCGCCCGAAATGACCTTCCACCTGGCGCCGTCGCCATAGGCTTTCTTGGCCAGATCCCAATAGGTGTCGCCGGCAACGATGACATGGCTGGCTTCCGCTGGCGCGGCCTCAGCAGGCTTTGCCGGCTCGGCCGGTGCCGGCGCGGCTGGTGGCGCTGGCGGGGGAGGTGCTCCTTCCGTCGATATGGCCGGTGGTGTGTTGGCGATATCGCCCGAGTTGGCCGGCAATTCAGGCATTGCCGGTGCCGCTTCGGCAGGCTTGGCGGCTTCAGCCGGTGCGGGC
>NZ_RZRR01000038.1:0-14414 GCF_003998555.1 Mesorhizobium sp. M7A.F.Ca.CA.002.09.1.1
GCGAGAAGGCGGCCACGCCCCAGAAGCAGCACCAGGCCGAATTCGGCTCACCCGGCGCCTATTTCGCCGAGAAGACGGTTCGCGCGGTGACGGCGGGCGCGCGCGCGCGCGAAGCCGCCAATGCCAGGACACTTGCGGCCATCGAAAAGCGCTATGGCGTGCCGGGCGAAGTGCTGCTGGCGATCTGGGGCCGCGAGACCGGATTCGGCGCGGCGAAGATGCCTTATGACGCCTTCGAAGTGCTGGGCACCAAGGCATTCATGTCGACCAGGAAGGACTTCTTCCGCACCGAACTGCTTGCCGCACTCGAGATCGTCGAGCGCGGGCTGGCTCCGGTCGGCGCGATGAAATCGTCCTGGGCCGGCGCGCTCGGCCAGCCGCAATTCATGCCGACCTCGTTCCTGAAACATGCCGTCGATTTCGACGGCGACGGCCGCGTCGACATCTGGAACTCGACGCCCGACGTGTTGGCCTCGATCGCCAATTATCTCGTCCACTATGGCTGGGTAAAGGGTCGTGGCTGGGGATTCGAGGTGACGGTGCCGGAAAGCGTTTCCTGTTCGCTGGAAGGCCCGGACCAGGGCAAGAAAATCTCGCAATGGGCTGATATGGGCATCAAGCGCGTCGGCGGCAAACCGTTTCCAGTGAGTGAGCTGAAGGCCGAAGGCTTTCTGCTGATGCCGGCAGGGCGCAGCGGCCCGGCCTTTGTCGCCACGCCCAATTTCTACGTGCTGAAGCAATACAACACCAGCGACCTGTACGCGCTGTTCATCGGCCATGGCGCCGATCGCATCGCCCATGGCGATCAGAACTTCGCCGGCAGCTGGGGCGCGATCGGCGGGCTGCACCGTTCGGACATCGCCGCCCTGCAGCGGGCGCTGGAGGCCAAGGGCTATGATGTCGGCAGCGCCGATGGCCTGCCCGGCTTCAAGACCCGCCGCTCGATCGGCATATGGCAAGCCAAGAACGGCCGCGCCGCCACCTGCTTTCCTGACGCCGATCTGGTCGCAGTGCTGAAATAGCTCCGAAATTAGCAGATTTTTCTCGATCGGCAGCCTCGATTGGCTGGCCTATGCGTCGACACCCCACCGGCCTTTCTGGCCCAATGAGCCGTCGTATAAATGCTCGTTGCCCGCCACGGGGCCGCCGGGTATGGTGTTGACCAACTGGACAAAAACCACGACGGTAAGTGGGCAGAGGGGCCGTCTCCAGGCCCCGAAAAAATTCCGCAACCCTGAGCCGGGAACTCAGGTCAACAAACAACAAAACAGGGAACAATCACAATGATGATGGAAAAGTTTGCTCTACGCTCTCGCTTCCTGCTCGCGGGTGCCGCCATGTCGGCGCTGCTTCTGGCCGGCGCGCCCGCCGGTGCGGTCACGCCCGCCGACACGCTGGTCGAAGGTTTCGCGATCGACGACATCATCTCCATGGATCCGGGCGAGGCGTTCGAGCTGTCGACCGCCGAGGTCACCGGCAACACCTATGATCTGCTTGTCCGTCTCGACCTCAGCGACACCTCCAAGGTCAAGGGCGACCTTGCCGAAAGCTGGACCGTCTCCGATGACGGCCTGACCTACACGTTCAAGCTCAAGCCCGGCCTGAAATTCGCTTCCGGCAATCCGATCACGGCGTCCGATGTCGCCTGGTCGTTCGAGCGCGTCATCAAGCTCGACAAGAGCCCGGCCTTCATCATCGGCCAGTTTGGCATCAGCGGTGACAACGTCACCGAAAAGGCCAAGGCTGTCGACGACGGCACCTTCCAGTTCACCGTCGACAAGGCCTATGCGCCGAGCTTCGTGCTGAACTGCCTGTCGGCAACGGTGGCTTCGGTGGTCGACGCCAAGCTGGTCAAGGAGCATGTCGCTTCGGTCACGCCGAGCGCCGACTACAAATGGGACAATGACTTCGGCAATGCCTGGCTGAAGACCGGCTATGCCGGCTCCGGCGTCTTCAAGCTGCGCGAATGGCGGGCCAACGAAGCCGTCGTTCTCGAGCGCAACGACAATTACTACGGCGAAAAAGCCAAGCTTGCCCGCGTCATTTATCGCAACATGAAGGAAAGCTCGGGCCAGCGCCTGGCGCTCGAGGCTGGCGACATCGACGTTGCCCGCAATCTCGAACCGAACGACCTCGACGCCGTCGCCAAGAACGCCGACCTCACCACCACCAGCGCGCCCAGGGCACGGTCTATTACATCAGCCTCAACCAGAAGAACGCGAACCTCGCCAAGCCGGAGGTGCGCCAGGCGTTCAAGTATCTGGTCGACTATGATGCCTTGAGCTCCACCATCCTCAAGGGCATCGGCGAAATCCATCAGACCTTCCTGCCCAAGGGCGTGCTCGGCGAATTGGATGAGAATCCGTTCAAGCTCGATGTCGCCAAGGCCAAGGAATTGCTGGCCAAGGCCGGTCTGCCCGACGGCTTCAGCGTAACCATGGACGTACGCACCGGCCAGCCGACGACCGGGATGGCGGAATCGATCCAGCAGACGCTCGGACAGGCCGGCATCAAGCTCGAGATCATCCCGGGCGACGGCAAGCAGACGCTCACCAAATACCGCGCCCGCAACCACGACATCTATATCGGCCAATGGGGCCAGGATTATTTCGACCCGAACTCCAACGCCCAGACCTTTGCCTCGAACCCGGACAATTCGGATGGGGCCAAGACCAAGACGCTGGCCTGGCGCAACGCCTGGGACATTCCGGACCTGACCAAGCAGACGGAAGCGGCACTGCTCGAGAAGGATGCCGGCAAGCGCGCCGACATGTACAAGGATCTCGAGAAGAAAATCCTCGACACCAGCCCCTTCGTCGTCATCCACCAGCAGCTGGAAGTGGCCGGCCTGCGCAAGAACCTCAAGGGCTTTGCGCTCGGCCCGAGCTTCGACACCAACTTCGTCGGACCGGTGTCCAAGGAATAGTGCTCGCGGACACGCCGCATGAGCGCGGTTGAAAAAGAAGTGGCGGCGGGGCGCGGCAGCGCCCGCGCCGTCGCTGTTGCATCATCGCTTGGCCGTTTCCTGGTCATTGCGATCACGACCTATCTTGGTCTGCTCGCGGTCACCTTCTTCATCGGCCGCGTCATTCCAATCGACCCGGTGCTGGCGGTGCTCGGCGACCGGGCGCCGGCCAATGTGGTTGAGCGCACGCGCCGCGAGATGGGCCTCGATTTGCCGTTGATCGAGCAGTTCTACATCTATGTGAAGAATGCGCTGAACGGCAATTTCGGCGTCTCCGTGCTGACCACCAATCCGGTCATGACCGACATTCGCCGGGCGCTTCCGGCCACGACGGAACTGGCGACCCTCGGAACGCTGATCGGCGCGTTGTTCGGCGTGCCGCTCGGTGTGCTGGCCGCGGTCAGGCGCGGCAGCCTCATCGACCAGATCGTGCGCGTCATCGGCCTGATCGGTTATTCCGTGCCGATCTTCTGGCTGGGGCTGCTTGGGCTGGTGCTGTTTTACGCCAAGCTGCAATGGGTTGCCTTCCCGGCGAGGCTCGACGTCGTCTACGAATACACCTTTACGCCGATCACCGGCTTCTATCTCCTCGACTCTGCGATGCAGGGGCAGTGGGACGTTTTTTACGACGCCTTCCGCCACATCATCCTGCCGGCCTCGCTGCTCGGCTATTTCTCGCTCGCCTATATCAGCCGCATGACGCGCTCGTTCATGCTCAACGAATTGTCGCAGGAATATATCGTCGCGGCGCGCGCCAAGGGCCTGTCGGAAACCCGCATCATCTGGGGCCACGCGCTGCGCAACGCAGCGGTGCCGATGGTGACGGTGATCGCGCTGTCCTATGCCGGACTGCTGGAAGGTTCGGTGCTGACCGAGACCGTCTTCTCATGGCCGGGCATCGGCCTTTACATCACCAATTCGCTGCAGAACGCCGACATGAATGCGGTGCTCGGTGGCACCATCGTCATCGGCTCGGTGTTCATCGCCATCAACCTTCTCTCCGACCTGCTGTATCGGGTGCTCGATCCGAGGACGAAGTCCGCATGAGCGTCGACACCATCCAGAGCCGTCGCGACTGGCTGCTCAGCGAGCGGCCGGCCTCGCGCATGCAGGCAAGGCTCGGCCGCGCCTATGTGGCGTGGCGGCGCTTTTCCGCCAACCGGTTGGCGTTTCTGGGCCTGCTCATCATCATTGCCCTGCTGGTCGTTGCCGCCCTTGCAGGCGTGCTGGCACCTTATTCGCCAACGTTCGGCGACCTGAAGAACGCGCGCCTGCTGGCGCCGAGCGCCGAGCACTGGTTCGGCACCGACGATCTCGGCCGCGATATCCTGTCGCGCATCCTCTACGGCTCGCGCTGGACGCTTTACGTGGTCATCCTGGTCGCCATCATCGCCGCACCCATCGGCCTTCTGGTCGGCACGGTGGCCGGCTATGCCGGCGGCTGGACCGATGCCATCCTGATGCGCATCACCGACATCTTCCTCGCCTTTCCCAAGCTGATCCTGGCGCTGGCCTTCGTCGCAGCACTTGGCCCCGGCATCGAGAATGCGGTGCTGGCCATCGCCATCACCTCATGGCCGCCCTACGCCCGCATCGCGCGGGCAGAGACGCTGACGGTGCGCAATTCCGACTACATCAAGGCGGTGCAACTGATGGGCGCCTCGCCCTTCCGCATCGTGCTGCGCCATATCATGCCGCTTTGCATTTCGTCCCTGATCGTCAGGGTGACGCTCGACATGGCCGGCATCATCCTGACCGCCGCCGGGCTCGGTTTCCTCGGCCTCGGCGCGCAGCCGCCGCTGCCCGAATGGGGCACGATGATCGCGTCCGGCCGCCGCTTCGTGCTCGACCAGTGGTGGGTGGCCGGTGCGCCGGGCTTCGCCATCCTCATCGTCAGCCTCGGCTTCAACCTGCTTGGCGACGGCCTGCGCGACGCGCTCGATCCGCGGAGTGGCGACCAATGAGCGGCGACCAATGAGCGGAGAAACGAAAACGCTTCTCAACGTAGACGACCTGCGCGTCACCTTCCCGACCCGCACCGGGCTGATCGAGGCGGTGCGCGGCGTTTCCTTTTCGCTCGGCCGCGAACGGCTCGGCATCGTCGGCGAATCCGGCTCGGGAAAATCGCAGACCGGCCGCGCCATCATGGGCCTGACGCCACCGCAGGCGCGGATATCGGCCAACAAGCTCGCCTTCGACGGCATCGATTTGCTCACCGTCTCGCCACGCGAACGCAGGAAGCTGCGCGGCAAGCGCATCGCCATGATCCTGCAGGATCCGAAATATTCGCTCGACCCGGTGATGAGCATCGGTCGCCAGATCGTCGAGACGCTGCGCACCCATGAAAAGGTCGGCAAGGCGGAGGCGCGCGACCGTGCATTGGCCATGCTGGAGGCGGTGCAGATCCGTGATCCCTCTCGCGTCTTCAATTTGCATCCGCATGAAGTTTCGGGCGGCATGGGCCAGCGCGCCATGATCGCCATGATGCTGATCGCCGGTCCGGAAATGATGATCGCCGACGAGCCGACCTCGGCGCTCGACGTCACCGTGCAGCTCGATGTGCTCGGCATCCTCGACCGGCTGGTCAGTGAGCGTGGCATGGGGCTGATCTTCATCTCGCACGATTTGCGCCTGGTCTCGTCCTTCTGCGACCGCGTCATCGTCATGTATGCCGGCAAGGTGGTCGAGCAGCTCAAGGCGTCCGAACTCGGCCAGGCCCAGCATCCCTACACGCGCGGCCTGCTCAATTGCATGCCCAAGATCGGTGCCGACCGCCACCCGCTGCCGGTGCTCGACCGCAAGCCGGAGTGGGCGGCATGACTTCTGCGATTGCCGTCGACAGGCTGGAAGTGATCTTCGACCGTTTTCGCGCACTGAAAGGCGTCAGCCTCGACGTGCAGCCGGGCGAATCCTTCGGCCTGGTCGGCGAATCCGGCTCCGGCAAATCGACGCTGCTGCGGGCCATCGCCGGCCTTGCGCCGGTTGCATCGGGCGGCATCGTCGTCAACGGCAAGACGCTCGGCGCGCGCCGCGACAAGGCCTTCTACCGTGAAGTGCAGATGGTCTTCCAGGATCCGTACGGGTCGCTGCACCCGCGCCAGACCGTCGACCGTCTGCTGCAGGAGCCGCTTGCCATCCATGGCTTTGCCGACGGCGAAAAGCGTATCCAGCGGGCGCTCGACGAAGTCGGCCTCGGCAACGGTTTTCGGTTTCGCTATTCGCACCAGCTCTCCGGCGGCCAGCGCCAGCGCGTGGCGATCGCGCGTGCGCTCATTCTGGAACCGTCGATCCTGCTGCTCGACGAGCCGACCTCGGCGCTCGATGCCTCGGTGCAGGCGGAAGTGCTCAACCTGCTGGAAGAGGTACGCAAGCGCCGCAAGCTGACCTTCCTGATGGTCAGCCACGACCTCGCCATCATCACCCATATGTGCGAGCGGCTGATGGTGATGCAAAGCGGCGAGGCGGTGGAGAATCTGGCGGCGGCAGACCTTGTCGAGCGCCGCGTGACCAAGGACTATACGCGCAATCTGTTGCGGGCCAGCGACGGGTTTGTGAGAACCGCTTGAATTCGTTTTCTCTTTTGCGCCGAACAACCATCTTGGGGAATTCCCATGGAGGAATGGAAGTTTGCGGATCCGCCCAATGTCGCGGTGTTTGTGGATAGGGCAGTCGTTACCCGCGGCGATTGGATTACATACGTCTCACATGACGATGACGACGGCAGTTGGCAATTCCACAACAGCGAAACCGGACCTGTTGACGAAGGCGATATCATGATCGTCAGCTTGCAAAACGTTGTGCAGCGGGACGAAAGCATCCAGGCGTTGGCGGACTTGCCAGAAGGCTGGCACGCTTGGCGCACCTCGAAATCGTCGCCATGGCAACGCGCCAGGTCGCGCCCTGTGCCCTCCAACGACAACGAATGATCAGGCAAAGCCTTAGGCTGAGCCTTGCGCCAGTTCGCCGCTCTCCAGAACGGGTGGCTCTTCCCGGCCCTTCGGCTCCTTGATCCTGAACCACGTCACATAAAGCGCCGGCAGGAACAGCAGCGTGATTGCGGTACCCGCGATGATGCCGCCCATCATCGCATAGGCCATCGGACCCCAGAACACTTCACGCGCGATCGGGATCAGCGCCAGGCTGGCGGCCGCCGCCGTCAGTGCGATCGGCCGCATCCGGTGTTCGGTCGCTTCGATGACCGCCGCCCAGCGGTCCTTGCCCTCTCGAACAAGATCCTCGATCTGCACGATCAGGATGACCGAATTGCGGATCAGGATGCCGATCAGCGCCAGCACGCCCAGGATGGCGACGAAGCCCAGCGGCGCTCCGCTCGGCACCAGGGCCGCCACCACGCCGATCAGGCCGAGCGGCGCCACCGCCACGACCAGGAACAGGCGCTGGAAGCTTTGCAACTGCACCATCAGGATCGTTGCCATGACGAACAGCATCAACGGCACGACGGCGGCGATCGGTCCCTGACTTTTGGCGCTCTCCTCGACCGAGCCGGCGGTGGCGATCGAATAGCCCGGCGGCAGCTTGGCGGTGAAGGCATCGACCGATGGCTTCAGTTCGTTGACGACCGTGGCCGGCAGCACGTCGCCGACCAGCCCGGCGCGCACGGTGATGGTCGGGATGCGATCGCGTCGCCACACCGTCGGTTGCTCCAGATCGTAGCGGAAGTTGGCGACCGCCGCGAGCGGGATCGCCTCGCCGGTGCTGGTCGGCAACTGCATGTTCTGCAACGTCTCGATCGAGCCGCGTTCGGCCCCGCGGGAGCGGGCCACGACATTGATCAGGTAGGTCGCGTCGCGCACCTGCGTGATGGTGGCGCCGCCGACCGTACTGTTCAGCGCGCTGGCGATGTCGGAGGAGGTGATGCCGAGCTGGCGTGCCTTGTCCTGCAGCACGTCGACCCTCAGCACCCGCTGCGGCTCGTTCCAGTCGAAGGTCGGCGCAGCGAGCTTTGGATTGGCGGAGATGACACCGGCGAATTGCTGCGCCAGTTCGCGCACCGTCTGGATGTCGGGACCGCCGACGCGGTATTGCACGGGGCGGCCGACCGGCGGTCCGAGTTCGAGCGGCTTGACGAAGGCGTCGGTGCCGACGAACTCCTCGCGCAGCAGCTTTTCCAGCGCCGGCTTGACCCGGTTGCGGGCCTCGATGCTCTTGGTGACGATGACGGTCTGGCCGAAATAGGGGTTGGCCGGCTGCACGTCATAGGCGAGCACGAAACGCACCGCGCCCTGGCCGATATAGGACGAGAAATGGTCGATGTCGGGATTGCCGACCAGCGCCCGCTGCTCGAACCGCTCCATCTGGTCGCGCGTGTCGGCGATCGAAGAATTCTGCGGCAGGTTCCAGTCGACGATCAGCTCCGGCCGGTCCGATGGCGGGAAGAACTGCTGCTGCACCAGGCCGAAGCCGGCGATCGAGCCGGCAAACAACGACACGGTGGCGATGATGGTCAGCCAGTGATGGCGCACCGAGCCGACAAGCACGCGCCGGAACAGTGAGGTGAAGCGGCCCGGCTGGTCGTGATGCTTGGTTTTCATCGTCGCCGGCAGGATGGTGACGCCGAGCAGTGGCGCAAACAGCACCGCCACGATCCATGACACCAGCAGCGAAACGGCGATGACCACGAACAGGGTGAAGGTATATTCGCCGGCGGCGCTGTTGTTGAGGCCGATCGGGATGAAGCCGGCGACAGTTACCAGCGTACCGGTCAGCATCGGAAAGGCGGTCGACGTGTAGACATAGGTCGCTGCCTTGCGCAGATTGTCGCCGACCTCCAGCCGCGCCACCATCATCTCGACCGCGATCATCGCGTCGTCGACCAGAAGGCCGAGCGCGATGATCAGCGCACCCAGGGAAATACGCTGCAGCGAAATGCCGAGATAGGCCATGACGGTGAAGGTGATGGCCAGCACCAGCGGGATCGACAGCGCCACGACGAAGCCGGCGCGCATGCCGAGACTGATGAACGACACGGCGAGCACGATGGCGACCGCCTCGAACAGCGCACGCGTAAAGCCCGAGACGGCCTCCTCGACGATGACCGGCTGGTCGGCCACCAGATGCACGCCGACGCCGACCGGCAGGTCGGCCAGCACCTTGTCCATCTCCTTGTGCAGGGCCTCGCCGAATTCGAGCAGGTTGGCGTTGGGTTTCATGCCGATGGCGAGCCCGATCGCGTCCTGGCCGTTGAAACGGAACAGTGCCGTCGGCGGATCGACATAGCCGCGTGTGATCGTCGCTACGTCGCTCAGGCGGAAGAAGCGGTCGTTGACGCGCAGATTGATGGCGCGCAGGCTTTCCTCGGAGGTGAACTGCCCGCCGACACGCACGCTGATGCGCTCCGGCCCGGACTGGATGACGCCGGACGGCGTGATCGCGTTCTGCGCCTGCAGGCTGGCGACGATCGCTTGCTGGTTGAGGCCGAGGGCGGCGATCTGGCGGGTTGAGAATTCGAGATAGATCGCTTCGTCCTGGGCGCCGACCAGGTCGACCTTGCCGGCGTTGGGCACGGTCAGGATCTTTGTTCTGGCATCCTCGACATAGTCGCGCAACTGGCGCGGCGTCAGCCCGTCCGATGTGAAGGCGTAGATGTTGCCATAGACGTCGCCGAAGCGGTCGTTGAAGAACGGGCCCTGCACACCCTGCGGAAACTGTGCCCCGATGTCATTGACCATGTTGCGCACCTGAATCCAGTTCGGCACGACATCGCGTGCCTTGGTGGTGTCCTTCAGGTTGACGAAGATGACGGTCTGGCCGGCCGTGGTGACGGACTTGGTGTAGTCGAGGCTGTCGAGTTCCTCGAGTTTCTTCTCGATCCGGTCGGTCACCTGCTGCACGGTTTCCTTGACCGAGGCGCCCGGCCAGTTGGCCTGGATGATCATCGTCTTGATGGTGAAGTTGGGATCTTCTTCACGGCCGAGATTGAGGTAGGAGAACACGCCAGCCACGACGAAGACCAGCATGAAATACCAGACCATGGAGCGGTGGTTGAGCGCCCAGTCGGAGAGATTGAAGCCTTTCATGAGGCCCCTCCCTCGGGCACTGTCACCTTCTGGCCTTCGCTCAGGCTGTGGACGCCCGCCGTGACAACACGCATGCCGGCCTCCAGCCCCTCGGTCACCGTGAAGGTGCCGCCATTCTTCGACGCGACCTTTATGTCGCGTGCGTTCACGCTCGATGTCTGCGGGTCGACGATCCACACTTTCGCGGAACCGTTCTTTTCGAACAGCGCCGACATGGGCAGTTCGATCGTCGGTGCCACCTTGGTCACGCGGGTCGCCGTCACCGTGGAGCCGAGCCGGAAGGCCTGTGGCGGATCCGTGAGCGTCAACCTGACGCGCCGGGTGCGGGTCGAGCCCTCGGATTGCGGTGCGATCTCGCGCAGCTTAGCCCCGGTCTGGATCGTCGGCAGCGACTGCAGGATGACCTGGAAGGGCGTGCCGGCCGCGAGATCACCGGTCAATTGGTCGGGAATGTCGACCACCGCCTCGCGCAGGTCCGAGCGCGCCACGGTGACGACCGTCTGGCCGGGCGAGACCGTCTGGCCAACTTCGGCGCCGACAGCGGTGACGACACCGTCGAAATCAGAGAACAGCCTGGCATAGCCGAGCTGTTCCTGCGATTTGGCAAGCGAGGCCTTGGCCCGCTCGACACCTGCCTCCGCAGCTTTGCGCGCCTGCTGCGCGGCGTCGAAGACAGCTTGCGTGGCGTTGGCCGAGGCGAGTAACTGGCGCTGCCGTTCCTCGCTGGCGGCGGCGTTGGCGAACTGCGCCTCGGCATTGGACAGTTCCGCCTTGGCCGCCTGGAGCGACAACTCCAGCGCGGTCGGATCGAGTGCCGCTATCGTCGTGCCCTTGCTGACGATGTCGCCGACCTGGACGTCGCGCGAGACGACCCGGCCAAGCAGACGGAAGGCCAGATCGGCGCTGACCTGCGGTTCGACGGATCCGGCAAAACCGAAGACTTGCGTGGTGCGCGGCTCGATCACCATCGACAGCACCGGCCGGATGATCTCGGGCGGCTTTTCCTCCGACCTGGAGCAGGATGCCAGCGCGCCGAGCATGAGCACGCCGAGCAGGATGCGCGGCGTCCGGCTCATTGGCCCGCTCCCGATATCTCGATCGTCTGTCCAGGGCTGAGCAGCTGTCCTCCAGCGGTGACGACGCTCTGGCCTTCGTCCAGTCCCCTGGCGATCACGACCGTGCCCGAATTGAACGCCAGCACTTCGACCGGCGCCATCGTCACCGCCTTGGTCGAGGGATCGACGATCCAGACCGCCGGCTTGCCGCCGCTGGACGTCAGCGCCTGCCAGGGCAGCAGGATCGCCTTCGCCGGCTTGGCGCTTACCGAGCCGATGACGGCTGCTCCCAGCGGCATGCCGGCGGGCGTGTCGGGAATGGCGACCTTGACCCGGATCGAGCCCGAAGCCGGGTCGACCGCAGGCGAGATTTCGCGGACCTTGCCCGTTGCCCTGACCTGCGGATCGGACAACAGCGTGATCGTCACCGCAGGCGATGCCGGTGTCTTGGCGATCAGCGTCTCCTGCACGTTGAACACCGCGTCGCGGTCGCCGTCCTCGGCGACGGTGAAGACGGTTTGCGCGGCTTGCACCACTTGGCCGGTTTCGACTTGGCGGGCGGTGATCACGCCGGCGGCACCGGCCTTGAGCTCGGTGAAGGACAGGTTTTGCTGGGCGTTGGAGAAAGCGCTCTGCGCGGCTTCGACGCTGCCTTGTGCCACCTTCAGGGCCTGGTCCGCGGCGTCATAGTCGCGCCTGGTGGTGAAGCCCTGCGCCAGCAGCGTTTTCTGCCGCTCGAAGGCGGCAACGGACTGGGTCAGTTGCGCCTTGGCTGCATCAAGATCGGCCTGCGCCGAGCGCAGGTCGGATTCCTGCTCCTGCGGGTCGATGCGGGCGAGCACCGTGCCTTGATCGACATGCTGGCCGACATCGACAAACCGTTCGGCGACGCGACCGCCGACCCGGAACGACAGATTGTTCAGCGTACGCGCCGCGATCACCCCGGTCAGCGAAGTCCTTGGCGCATAGTCGGCCATCGCCACCGTTTCGGTGCGCACCATGATCTGCAGTTTCTTGTCCGCCGCTTCCTGCTTCTGACAGCCGGCCAGAAGCAGCGCCGCCGTGCAGGCGAAAAGCGCCGGGGCGGCTGGAAAAGACAAAAGACCGGGAGCTTTGACCGATGGCTGCGAGACGGGCGAAGTCACGTTCCTGCTCATGGGCTCTCCCGACCGCGGGCCGCTCGCTGATCGCGGTGCCTCGCGGCCATCCAGAGGATAGTCGATCCCCGGGAAAAGGAAACCGGTCTCGTACGTGTATCGCCCGACTGGCTAAGCGCCGGGATCTGCCCACCGCAGGCCCAATCGCCTGCCGGTGGTGCCGACTTGAGGAAAACGTGAAATAAGGTCAGAAGACATCTCAACGGCATCAAACAGGACGGGCGCCGGCCCGGTGAGGGATACGATGAAGAATTCAGCCATTTCCGAACGCAAGAACCAATCGATTTCCCGCGGCGTCGGCATGACCACGCAGATTTATGCCGACCGGGCTGAGAATTCGGAAATCTGGGATGTCGAGGGGCGTCGCTATATCGATTTCTCGTCGGGCATCGCCGTCGTCAACACCGGGCATCGCCATCCCAGGGTGATCGAGGCGGTCAAGGCACAGCTCGACCGCTTCACCCACACCTGCCACCAGGTGGTGCCCTATGAGAGCTATGTGCGCCTGGCCGAACGGCTGAACGGCATGCTGCCCGGCAAGTTCGAGAAGAAGACGATCTTCGTCACCACCGGGGCCGAGGCTGTCGAGAACGCCATCAAGATCGCCCGCAATGCCACCGGCCGTCAGGCGGTCATTGCCTTCGCCGGCGGCTTCCATGGCCGCACCTTCATGGGCATGGCGCTGACCGGCAAGGTCGTGCCTTACAAGGTCGGCTTCGGCGCCATGCCGGGCGATGTCTACCATGCGCCGTTTCCTGTGCCGCTGCACGGTGTCTCGGTCGCCGACTCGCTGGCGGCGCTCGACCGGTTGTTCAAGGCCGATGTGGATCCGGCGCGCGTCGCCGCCATCATCATCGAGCCGGTTCAGGGCGAGGGCGGCTTCTACGACGCGCCGCGGGATTTCCTGGTTGCGCTGCGCAAGCTTTGCGACCAGCACGGCATGCTGCTGATCGCCGACGAAGTGCAGACCGGCTTTGCCCGCACCGGCAAGATGTTTGCTATGGATCACCATGAGGTGGCCGCCGACATCACCACCATGGCCAAGAGCCTGGCCGGCGGCTTTCCTCTGGCGGCGGTCACCGGCCGCGCCGAAATCATGGATGCGCCCGGCCCCGGCGGGCTCGGCGGCACCTATGGCGGCAGTCCGATCGGCGTTGCCGCGGCGCACGCCGTGCTCGACGTGATCGAGGATGAAAAGCTGTGCGACCGCGCCAATACGCTGGGCGCAAGGCTGAAACAGCGGCTGCAGTCGATCCGCGACGACGTGCCCGAGATCGTCGACATCAGAGGTCTCGGCTTCATGAACGCGGTCGAGTTCAACGACGTCAAGAAGGGCCTGCCCTCAGCCGAGATCGCCAATGCGATCCGGTTGAAGGCGCTCGACAAGGGCCTGATCCTGTTGACCTGCGGCGTCTACGGCAACGTCATCCGCTTCCTGGCGCCGATCACCATCCAGGACGAAGTCATGAACGAAGCACTCGACATTCTGGAAAGCTCGATCCGCGAAGTCTGCGCCGCCTGATCAGTAAGGTGCCGCGCCTGAGGGACGGAATTATCCCGCCGCTCTGGCGGGCTCATTCTCGAGGAAAGCAGCCAGTGCCGCTTTCAGCCCCTCGGGGCCAGCGGCCACCGTCTGCGGCGTCGGCGAGAAGCCGGCGCCCAACATCTTGCGGCCAAGCATATGGTCGCCCGGACGGTTGACCGATTCGATGCCGAGCAGCCGGTCGCCGGCATAGTGGTAGATCGAGAATTTGTTGTCGGGAAGGCCGCCCAGCACGACATGGCTGTCGCCGCCGGCGGTCAGGCCGACCATCTGCAGCTTCATGTCGCCGATGTCGGACCAGAACCATGGCACCGCAGAATAGGCGTCGGCATGGCCTGATATCGTGCGCGCGGCAAGCCGCGCCTGGTCGGTGGCATTCTGCACCGATTCCAGCCGCACGTCGCCGCCGGTGAACCAGTGACGGTAAGAGGCAGCATCGCCAATAGCGAGAATCTCCGGCACCGAAGTCCGCATCTGGTGATCGACGCGGATGCCGTTGGCGATGCCGAGGCCAGCTTCCTGTGCCAGTTCGACATTCGGCACGGCACCAATGCCGACAATGACCATGCGCGCCGGCAGTCTTTCGCCTGACGAGGTGATCGCGGCCACGACATGACCGTTTTCGCCTTCGAGCCCGGCGATCGAGGTGCCGGTGAG
>NZ_RZRR01000390.1:0-4960 GCF_003998555.1 Mesorhizobium sp. M7A.F.Ca.CA.002.09.1.1
GCGCTGGACCTGGCTGGCGTCGCCGCTGCCACGGGCCTGAGCGAGGACGAGCTTGACCGGTTCTACAGCCTGTTCGCGGCGACCTCCAAGACCGTGACCGTCTACAGCCAAGGGGTGAACCAGTCGTCTTCGGGCACCGACAAGGTCAATGCCATCATCAACTGCCATTTGGCCACCGGCCGCATCGGCAAGCCAGGGGCAGGGCCGTTTTCGGTGACCGGCCAGCCCAACGCCATGGGCGGGCGCGAGGTCGGCGGCATGGCCAACATGCTGGCTGCCCATATGGAGATCGAAAACCCCGATCATCGCGACCGCGTGCAGCGCTTCTGGAACGCGCCGGCCGTTGCCGGAAAGCCCGGCCTGAAGGCAGTCGAGATGTTCAAGGCGGTTGCCGACGGGCACATCAAAGCGCTGTGGATCATGGCCACCAACCCGGTCGATTCGATGCCGGACGCCGATGCCGTCGAAGCGGCGATCAAGGCGTGCCCGTTCGTGGTGGTGTCGGACGTGCTGGCCCGGACCGATACCGTCCGCCACGCCCATGTCCGGCTGCCCGCCGCCGCCTGGGGCGAGAAGGATGGCACCGTCACCAATTCCGAACGCCGTGTGTCGCGCCAGCGCGCTTTTTTGCGCGTGCCCGGAGATGCGCTGCCTGACTGGCGGATTATTGCCGAGTTGGGCAAACGGATGGGGTTTGGTGAGGCGTTTTCCTACGCGTCGCCGGCGGAGGTGTTTGCCGAGCATGCCGCGCTGTCGGGTTTCGAGAATGATGGTGCGCGGGATTTCGACATCGGGGCTTATGCCGGGGTTGATGCGGAGGGATATGAGGCGCTTGAGCCGTTCCAATGGCCAGCGCCGAGCCAAGGCGCCCCCCTCTGGCCTGCCGGCCATCTCCCCCTCAAGGGGGGAGATCGGCTGTCATGGCCGTCTTCGCCAATTCACAACGTCGCAAAGCGAAAGCAGTCGGCAAAGCTGCCAATCTCCCCCCTTGAGGGGGAGATGGCCGGCAGGCGAGAGGGGGGCGCTCAAGCTGGAGGTTGGCCAGAAGGGGTCGGCACGACTGGGCTCCAGGCTCGCTTCTTCGCCAACGGCAACTTCTTCACACCCGACCGCAAGGCGCGCTTCATCGCCATCCGTCCCACCACGGAAATCCGCACCAGCCCCGATTATCCGCTGATCCTCAACACCGGCCGCATCCGCGACCATTGGCACACCATGACGCGGACGGGGAAAAGCCCGCGGCTTTCGCAGCACATCGCCGAGCCCTTCGTCGAAATCCACCCGGCGGATGCGCAGCGCTTCGGCATCGGTGACGCCGACATAGCGCGCGTTTCCAGCCCGCGCGGTGATGTGCTGGTGCGCGCGCTGGTGACGGCGCGCCAGCGCCAGGGCAGCCTGTTTGCGCCGATGCACTGGACCGATCAGTTCTCGGCAAAGGGCCGGCTCGACACGCTGACCGCGCCGCTGACCGATCCCATTTCCGGTCAGCCGGCGCTGAAACATGTCGCCGTCCGCATCGAGAAATTCGCGGCAAAGGCCTTTGGCTTTGCGGTGGCTCGGCAGCGGCCGGAGCCTAATACTGCGCCCTACTGGGCCGTGGCCAAGTGCAAGGGCGGCTGGCGGGTCGAGCTTGCCTTTGCCGATGACGACATCGACTGGGCAGGCTTTGCCGGGTCGCTGTTCGGTACGTCATTGGGTGCCGAAATATCAGCTTATCACGACCGCGACGTCGGCCAGCACCGCATCGCCGCCTTCGACGACGACCAACTGTCAGGCGCCTTGTTCGTCGCGCCCGGCCCGGTCGCCGTGTCGCGCGGCTGGGCGGCGGAACAACTGAGCGCCGATCATGTTGATCGGCGCAGCAGGCTGGCGATCGTGGCCGGGCGGCCGGGCGGGATCGACGTCGATCGCGGCGCCATCGTCTGCTCCTGCTTCGGCGTTGGCGCCAACCAGATCACGGAAGCGGTACGCCGCGGCTGCGGCAGCGTCGCGGCAATCGGCGCGGCCCTGAATGCCGGCACGAATTGCGGCTCCTGCCGCGCCGAGATCAGGGTCATCATCGACGCACAGAGCCTCCAGGCAGCCGAGTGATCGTCCTGACCAAAGGGGCCTGCGCGACGGTGCTGGTTGGGCTATGGTGGCTCAGGCGTGCTACGTCGCGCACGAATCATCCTCAGTCAGGGTCATCCAATGGCAAATCCCCCGCGCCGACCGACAAATCCGATGGCGGCCGCCGAGGCGGCTTTCAAGCCGGTGAAGAAGCCGGCTGCCCCGGTCCGAGAGCCCACGGCCGCTCCAGGCGTCAGGGAGCTTGTTTCGATCCGAATCGACCGCGCCGTGCTGGACCATTTCCAGGAGGATGGACCCGGCTGGCAGGACCGCATCAACGACGCCTTGCGGCGTGTGATAGAAGGCAAGCCGATCGTTACCGGGGGTGATCGTTCAGACGACGAGTAGCGGCTGTTCCAGCCGGCTCACGCTTCGAAGTGCAGGATGTAGAGCTTCCGCGTCTTCTCGTGGATCGTCCATTCGCCTTTCCAGCCTTTCGGCAGCACCAGCATTTCGCCCGGACCAACGTCCTCGCTGCGGCCATCGGGACCATGCAGCGAGACCCGGCCTGACACGATGTGGCAGGTTTCGGAATTGGTCTCGCGCGAGGCCGTGAAGCGGCCCGGCGTGCACTCCCAGACGCCGACTTCCAGTGCGCCATCCGGCGAGGTCCACAGCGTCGTCGAGGCTTCGAACTGATCGCCGCTGATCGAGGTCGGCTTGGGCTCAGGCTCGCCGAGGTCGATGGAGGCGAGGTGGGCGAAGGTCTGGAAGTCGGTCATGGCAGTCTCTCAATGTCCTGTGATGCGGTCGGCGATTGCGGCCAGTTTCGACGTGTGCTGGAGGCCGGCTTCCTCGCGCTCGTCGGCGACGCGATAGAGCTGATACATCGAGTGGACGCCGAGCCAGCGCATCGGCTCTGGCTCCCATTTGCTGACCTTTCGGTTGACCCAGGGCAGGCGGGTCAATTCGGTGTCGCGGCGCAGGATGAGATCGCGCAGCGTTCGGCCTGAAAGGTTGGAACTCGAGACGCCGAGCCCGACATAGCCGCCGGCCCAGCCGATGCCGGTTTCAAGATCGAGCCCTGCCGTCGTGCACCAGTCGCGCGGCACGCCCAGCACGCCGCACCAGGCGTGGTCGATGCGAAGCCTGGCTGTCTGCGGCAGCAGCCGGGTGAGGATCGCGTGCAGGCTTTCGATCGTGGCCTGCTGCGTTTGGCCGCGCACATCCGTTTGCGAGCCGTAACGATAGGGTACGCCGCGTCCGCCCATGGTGATGCGGCCTTCCCTGGTGCGCTGCGCATAGCAATAGGCGTGCGCGGAGTCGCCCAGAAGCTCATGGCCCTCCCAGCCGATCTCGTCCCACAGTGATTGCGGCAGCGGCTCGGTGATGATCTGTGCGCTGTTGAGCGGCAGCCAGAGCCGTTCATTGCCTGGTATGCCGGCCGTGAACCCTTCCGTGGCACGGATGATGATCGGCGCGCGCACGGTGCCGCGGTTCGTCGTGACCTTGCCCTTCTCGATGCCGGTCACGGTGGTCTGCTCGTAGATCGGCACACCGAGCCGCTCGACGGCTTCGGACAGGCCGCGCACCAGCTTGGCCGGCTGCACACGCGCGGTGCCGTGGTGGATATAACCGCCAAGCACATTCCTGATGTTGATGCGGGCCTTGGCCTCTGCCTGGCCGATCAGGCTGACACGCTCGCTCGGCACGCTCCAGCCGATCGCATCGGCATAGGCGGCGTTGATCCGTTCGAGCTGCGGCGGGTTGGTCGCCACCGTCAGATTGTCGACGCGGCGGATGTCGGCATCGATGCCTTCGGCTTCGGTCACCTTGATCACTTCGTCGACCGTGCCATGCATGGCCGTTTCCATGTCGATGACAGCGCCGCGCGTCGAGGTCTGCAGATATTTCTCGCGCGACCAGCTGAAGCCGCCGGACAGCCAGCCGCCATTGCGGCCCGACGCGCCGAAGCCGGCGAACTCCCGCTCGACGATGGCGATGCGGATCGATGGATCGGCCTTCTTCAGGTAATAAGCCGTCCACAGGCCGGTGTAGCCGGCGCCGACGATGCAGACATCGGCTTCGAGATCGCCCGGAAGCGGCGCGCGATAGGGCGGCAGGCCGATGTCGGCATACCAGAACGAGACGTTGCCGTTGACTTTGGCGTCCATGTCTAAAAATCCTGCGGGGAAAGAGCGATCAGGTCATCGTCATGTCGGCGCGGTCGTCGTCGGCAAGAAGTTTTGCATCGACGACCGACCAGCGCAGATCGACCGTGTCACCAATCGAGAACGGTGTGGCTTCCAGCGACGCGCGTACGATGGCGACCGAGCCGTCGCGCAACGTCACCTGGTATTTCGAGCCGGAGCCCAGATAGATCGCCTCGCTGACTTGACCGGTGAGGCTGTTCTGCCCGGCGGCGGGAGGCGTGTTGGTGCCGGCAAGCGAAAGCTTCTCCGGCCGCAGCAGGACCACCGGTTTGCTGCCGCTGGCGAGCTTGCCGTTGGCCACGATCTTCTGGCCGGCGATCGTCAGGCTGGTTTCGTTTCCGGACGTCAGGGCGGTGCCACGCAAACTGGTCGATTCGCCGATGAACTTGGCCACGAACAGGGTCGTCGGCTCGTCGTAGAGCTGGCGGCCGGTTCCGACCTGTTCGATGCGGCCCTGATTGAAGACGGCGATGCGGTCGGACAGGACCAGCGCTTCTTCTTGGTCGTGCGTCACATAGACGAAGGTGGTGCCGAGTTCGCGGTGGATGCGCTTGATCTCCAGCTGCAGCCATTCGCGCAGTTTCTTGTCGAGCGCGCCGAGCGGTTCGTCCATCAACAGCAGCGGCGGATCGAAGACGATGGCGCGCGCCAGCGCCACGCGCTGCTGCTGGCCGCCGGAAAGTTCGGAGGGATAGCGA
>NZ_RZRR01000391.1:0-4955 GCF_003998555.1 Mesorhizobium sp. M7A.F.Ca.CA.002.09.1.1
CTCGCGTCCTCACCAGCCATCTGCTCGACCGTCAGATGGTAGCAATGCTCCGGCGGCGTCAGTTCGAGCAAGGTCTGGTTGAGTTCCTCGACCAGGCCGCGCACGTCGTCCTGCAGTGGCGTTTCAATGGCGATGTCGATTGCCATCGGCCGGTTTACTCCACGACCTTCGGCACGAGGAAGAAATTCTCTTCGGTCGCCGGCGCGTTGGCGACGATGTCAGCTGCCTTGCCGCCGTCAGTAACAACGTCCTGACGCTTCTTCATGTCCATCGGCGTCACCGAGGTCATCGGTTCGATGCCGGAAACATCGACCTCATTCAGCTGTTCGACGAAGCCCAGAATGGCGTTCAGCTCGCCGGTCATCCGTTCGGCATCTTCCTCGCTCACCGCAATGCGGGCGAGATGCGCGACGCGCTTCACTGTCTGAAGATCTACGGACATGTTTTTGCCTCGGGGAAAACCAGTTCGGGCTATAGCGGCGCCGCGCGCGCTGCGCAACATGCATCGTGCGAGAGACCAGGCTGCGGCGGCGGCCTAGTCTTCGGCCATCGATCCACGCACAGGATGATGTCTACGGCAGGGCAACGCCCTCGCACAGATAGTAGCTGCCGCTGTTGCCGCTTGCTTCGCTTTCGTCGTTGACGGGCCGGACCGACACGAGATCGATCTGCTTGTCGTTCATTTGCGTCACCGAGAGGACATCCGGGAAGACATAGCCCGGTTCCTGGCAGAGGGCCGTCACCGCCCAGCTCGGCGAAGCGGTCGCCTTGCTGACCTGCAGAAACTCGCAATTGTATTCCACGCTCTGCAGGCCGTGCGCCGAAAGCACGATGTTGCCGGCGTCGATCAGCGTTTGCAGCGTGTCCTTTTTGGCCTGCGTGCAAAGCTCTTCGGACTGAAGGTAGACGCCTTCGATGAAATCATCCGCGGCCAGCGCGGGCGACGCCGCGACAAACATGGAAACGCAAAGAGATCGCCCCAATACCATGGATTTATTCCACTTTAGCTGTTTCTAGATCGTAATCGTCTCACCGATTTTCGGCAACGCCAGCCTTACACCGGATCCTTCCAGGCCGGCCTCGAACTTATCGGCGGTCGGGTCGATCATCGGAAACGTGCCGAAGTGGCAGGGAACCACGGTGTCGAATTTGAAGAAGCGCCGGCAGGCAAGTGCCGCCACCGCGCCGCCCATGGTGAAGCGGTCGCCGATCGGCACCAGGCCTATCTTCGGCTCATGCAACTCGTTGATCAGCGCCATGTCGGAGAAGATGTCGGTGTCGCCCATGTGATAGAGCGTTTTGTCTTCCGCGAAATGCAGGACGAGGCCGCCCGGATTGCCGAGATAGGTGTTCTGGCCGCCCTCGCCCGGGAACGAGGATGAGTGCAGCGCCTGGACAAAAGTGGTGGTGAAGCTGCCGCAATCGACGGTGCCGCCGATGTTGCCGGGATTGATCTTCTTGTCGCTGACGCCCTTGCCGACCAGATACATGCAGATCTCGAAATTGGCGACGAGCTGGGCGCCGCTTTTGCCGAGCACCTCCACCGCGCCGCTGATGTGGTCGCTGTGGCCATGCGTCAGCAGCACATGCGTGACACCCTCAGCCGGGCCCTCCCAGCCACCCGTCCATGACGGATTGCCTATCAGATAGGGGTCGATGAGGATCTTGGCATCAGCGGTATCGATCCGAAAGGCCGAGTGGCCGTACCAGGTCAGTTTCATGAATGCATTCCTCGATTTTTGACTTGCCAAAGGATAGAACGCCAATGGCCCCGAGATCAAAGGGTTACTTGTCCGCCACGCGTTTGACAAAACACCTGGTGGTGAAAGGCGAAGGACGGCCGGTGGGCATTATCGCGATCGAAGAATTGCCGGCGCGGTTAGCCGGCGGCAAGACGCTGGCGGGGCTTGACCTCGGCGACAAGACGATCGGCGTCGCGGTCTCGGACCAGAGGTTTTCCTTCGCCCATCCGCGTCCGGTCATCATGCGAAGGAAATTTTCGCTCGATGCGGCGGTGCTGCTCGCCTTGCTGCAGAAGGA
Source organism: Mesorhizobium sp. M7A.F.Ca.CA.002.09.1.1 (assembly GCF_003998555.1). Taxonomy (NCBI): domain Bacteria; kingdom Pseudomonadati; phylum Pseudomonadota; class Alphaproteobacteria; order Hyphomicrobiales; family Phyllobacteriaceae; genus Mesorhizobium; species Mesorhizobium sp. M7A.F.Ca.CA.002.09.1.1. Next base: position 2,041 of record NZ_RZRR01000391.1, read on the forward strand.
GAATGCCGGCGCCGTGGTGATTGGGCTGCCGATCAACATGGACGGCTCGGAAGGTCCGCGTGCGCAGAAATCGCGCGCCTTCGTCCGTAACATGGCACAAATGAGCGACCTGCCCTTCGTGCTCTGGGATGAAAGGCTATCGACGGTCGCGGCCGAAAGGACGCTGATCGAGATGGATTTCTCGCGCCGCAAGCGCGCCGGCAAGATCGATTCGGCGGCAGCCGCGTTTATTCTGCAGGGAGTTTTGGACCGGCTTCAGTCGCTCCACGCATCCGCTCGAACGGAACCGGATCCGCCCAGCGCTGTCTGACCCAGCCGGCGATTTCGCGGCGACGGCGGAATGCCCAAAGCGCCATCAGCAGCAACCCGTCGAAGACGCACGTCTTCGCCACCATGCCGGGGATGATCGCCGGATCGATGCCGAGCATCTGACCGTAGAGCCGGAAGAAGAAGTCGTGCATCTGTCGGCTGAGCATCGCGTAGCCGAAATTGATGTCATTGGCCGACAGATAGAACCAGCCCCAGAAAATCGCCATCGGCGCCGCCCAGCATCCGAAGATGTAGCGCATCAGCGGCCTCCCCTGGGATTGGAGCCGGTTTTGGACACCGTTCGGCCTGATATGAGTGAAAGCAGCGAATTGTGGGCTGCGGCTTTTGCCATGCCGTGCGCGACGGCATGGATCTCGCCTTCGCCCGAAGCCGCTGCCGCAACCACGGACCGCCGTTCGGCAAGCATGGCGACATAGGATGCCAGAAGTGCTGCCAGCTGCACGGCAACAGCCATGAACAGCCCGTTTATGCCTTGCGCAGCACCCCCGATGACGATCAGCGACAACACGCCGGACGCGCAGATGAAGGCGATGCGGGCAACGCTGTCGGCGTCCGGGCTGGTCGCGTCGTTGACCAGGGCTTCGACAAAGGCCCAGAAAAACAGAACCGCGACGACCAGCAATGCGGTGGCAAGCGGCGCCACGACAACGAAATTGTCGAGGTTGACGAAGCGGGTACCCTCGATTGTGGCACCGATCACGCCGAGCGCCGCCGCCACACCACGGTTTCCGTCGATGCAGATGAGCGCAAGCAGGGCGAAAACAATCGTCCAGTGCAAGGTCAGAAAAGAGGTCAGTACCTGTCGCATCGGTGTTCCTGCTTCGCAAAGCAGGAGACGGCCAATCTGAACCATTGCCTGCTTGCGCCGGGACAGTGGGCCTTGCCGCTCGCCATCGCAACGGAAACCATTTGTTAAGGTTAACGGAAATTAGCCATATGCGAGAGGATACGGACCAACGCCTCAAAACTGTGGATGGCGCCGGTTTTTGCGATGCTCGCGGCTCAGTTCACTGGCGGATAGAGCGTGTCGATGATCATGCGTGCATCGTGGCGCGAATCGATCATGCCATAGGTGTTGCGCCATTGGCCGGCCAATCGCGTCTCGACGAAAGCGTCGGCGATCCGCCCTGCCCCCAGACGGCGCAATTCCGCCGCCGCAGCCGACAGAGCCAGCTGCTCGGTGAGCAGCCGAGCCGAACCTTCGTCGGTTGAAGCGACCTGCATCGCCGCCTTCAGCACGCCGATCGTGCCGCGTCCGCCGGCGCCGAGATCGCGGTCGATGCCGGCCAGCACATCCTCGAACAGGCCGGGCGCACGGCCAAGCACGCGCAGCACGTCGAGCGCCATGACATTGCCCGAGCCCTCCCAGATCGCGTTGACCGGGGCCTCGCGATAATAGCGGGCGAGCGGCGCCTCCTCGACATAGCCATTGCCGCCGAGGCACTCCATCGCCTCATAGAGCAAAGGCGGCGCGATCTTGCAGACCCAGTATTTGACGACCGGCGTCATGGCGCGGGCAAACGCCGCTTCACCGCGGTCGCTGGCCGCCTCGTCGAAGGACCGCGCCAGCCGGAACGACAGTGCGGTGGCGGCGGCGACATCGAGTGCCATGTCCGCCAGCACGCGCTGCATCAACGGCTGCTCGATCAGGGTCGAACCGAACACCTGACGATGGCGGGCATGATGAACGGCCTCGGCGAGGCCCGCGCGCATGATCGCCGACGAGGCGATGGCACAATCGAGCCGGGTGAGCGTCACCATGTCCATGATCGTCTTCACACCGGCACCGGGTTCGCCGACCATCTCGCCGATGGCATTGACGAATTCGACTTCGGAGGATGCGTTGGAACGGTTGCCGAGCTTGTCCTTCAGCCGCTGGAAGCGGAAGCCGTTGCCCGAGCCGTCACCGAGAACGCGCGGTACGAGGAAGCACGACAGCCCCTCCGGCGCCTGCGCCAGCACCAGGAAGGCATCCGACATCGGCGCCGACATGAACCATTTGTGCCCGGTCAGACGATAAAAACCGCTGCCGGCGCGTTCCGCCCTCGTCACATTGGCGCGCACATCGGTGCCGCCCTGTTTCTCGGTCATGCCCATGCCGAGCGTCAGCCCGGTTTTCTCGACCGGCGGCTTTTGGCTCTGGTCATATTTGCGCGTCGTCACGCGCGGCGCCCATTCACGAAACAGTTTCGGGCTGGCCATCAAGGCCGCCAGCGAAGCGTTGGTCATGGTGATGGGGCACAGATGCCCGGTCTCGAGCTCCGCCGTCAGATAAAACCGGGCGGCACGGACCTGATGGCGGCGGCCGATCTCGGTGTCGCCGTTTTCCCACACCGAGGAATGCAGCCCATTGGCCACGGAGCGGCGCATCAAGGCGTGATAGGCGGGATGGAACTCGACCACGTCGATGCGCCGTCCTTGGCGATCATGCGTCCTCAGCTTCGGCGTCTCGACATTGGCGAGGCGCGCCAGTTCCTGCGCCTCCTGCGTCAGCACGAAACGGCCGAGACCGTCGAGTTCCCGGCGCACCGGATCGGAAAAACGCTCCGCGAGCTGGATCAGCAACGGATCGCCCCGCCAGGCGT
>NZ_RZRR01000392.1:0-4944 GCF_003998555.1 Mesorhizobium sp. M7A.F.Ca.CA.002.09.1.1
TCCATCTCCCGACTGACAAGCCCGATCAGGTTCACGGTTGTCATTGCTCTTCCTCCCGCGCGAGAAGCACCCAGGATCAAAACATTCCTGACTGGACCCATACTGGTATTATCAATCCGGTGCAAACGTCCCGCGGGCGGTGCCTCGTCCGCGCCGTCAGCGCACCACGGCCCCTCAGCGAACCCGCGGTGACAGCTTCATGGAGATGCGATCGCAGGCAGCACGCAGGACCTCCAGAGTAAAGGCATGGCGGCTTTCACGCGTATGGCGATTGATATAGGCGACGATAATGGAGGCGACGGCGCTGCCGTCCGGTCCGATGACCGGACAGCAGATATCGGTGATGCCGACGAAATCACGGCTCTCGCGCATCCAGTAACCGTCCGCGCGGATGGTACGAAGCTGCTTTTCCAGCGCCTCTCGATCCAGCGGCGCCGGCGAATGTGCCGCACATTCGTCGATCATCCGCGTCGCGACCTTTGGCGGCTGGAAGGCAAGGATCACATGGCCGGAGGTCGCGTCGGTGGCCAGGCGGCCGTAGCCGAGGCGCAGCGTGAACGCCATGTCCTCGCCGCCGGGAACGGCCGCGGTCACGACAGTCAAGCCATGATTGAAGACGACCAGGTGCGGCGACTGATTTGAGTCCCCGGCAATCCGCGTCAGCTCGGGCATTGCGGCGGACATGAGATCCTGAGCGCTCGGCGTGTGCAGCCCCAGCTTGAAAAGCTTGTCGGTCAACGAATAGGCGTCGGTCTCGGCGTTGCGCTCGATATATTGACGCTCCTGGAGCGCGATCAGCATCCGGAAAATCTCATTCTTCGAACGACCGAGGCCTTCCGCGATCTCCTTCATCGTCAAGGGCGCTCGCGCCTCCGCCAGCAGCTCCAGGACATCCAGACCCTTCGTCAGCGCCGGGGCCGAATAGGTCGGTTTGCCACTCTCTTTTGCGTCATCTGCCATTCGAAGAATCCCCGGTGGTCCACGCACGATAGAGACAAGAAATCGGAATTGCCATTGGTTTTATATCCAAACTTGACACCATATATAAAACTGACATGATGACGGGGACAATGAATTTCGAGGCCGAGCCGATGACCGTCCAGAGACCAGCAAACACTGTCCGCGCGACCATCACGCCCCGGAACAACAGTGTTTACACGTCGGTCGATTTCGATCGCGAGGGCAAGCAGATCGGCTTCTTCCATGTGCCCCAATCGCCGCACGACGATGCCTGGGGCACGGTCCGCGTTCCGCTGGCCGTCATCAAGAACGGAGACGGTCCGACGGTCCTGATCGAGGGTGGCAACCACGGCGACGAATATGAGGGGCCGATCGCGCTCGGCGAGCTTCTGCGCGAGATCGATCCACGGGATATAGCCGGTCGCATCATCGCGATTCCGGCCATCAACATTCGGGCCGTCGAGGCCGGCACCCGCACCTCCCCGGTCGACGGGTTGAATTTCAACCGCAGTTTTCCAGGCGATTTCAACGGCACGCTGACAAGCCAGATAGCGGCCTATGTGCATGACATCCTGTTTCCGAAGGCCGACTATTTCCTGGATCTCCACTCCGGCGGTTCGTCCCTGATGATCCTGCCGAGCGCGATCATCGAGCCCTCCCCGACCGCGCAGGGGCATCGCAAGAACATCAAGGCGACGCTCGCCTTCGGGGCGCCGACCGTTGTCATGGTCGACAATCTCGGTGAAACCCGGACCTCGACCGCGTCCGCCAATCACCAGGGGCTGATCGTCATCGGCAGCGAGATGGCCGGCGGCGGCCTTGTCAGTCCGGATGCGTTGGCCATCTGCCGCAGGGGCATCCGCAATGTGCTGAAACATGCAGGCGTCCTGAAGGGCGCGCCTGACATTGCCCCTGGCGCCAACGCACGCGTGCTCAAGGTGCCCGGAAGCGAAGGCTATCTGCTTTCCGAGGAGGACGGTGTCTTCGAACCCTTGAGCCCCCTCGGCAGTGCCGTCAGCAAAGGCGACCTTGCCGGACGCATTCACTTCCTCCACACGCTGTCGCGCGCGCCCATCGATCTCCTTCACCCCATCGACGGCATCGTTTTCGCCAAGCGTCAACCCGGCCGCGTGCGCCCGGGGAATTGCTGTTTCGTGCTGGCCAACGAATATCCGGAGGCACTGACCGATGAGCCATGAAGACATCATGGCGGCTGCCCGGCGCATTGCCCCCTTCATACGGCGCACCCCGGTCGTCAAGCTCGACCATGCCACGGGCGCGAACCTCCAAAATGATGTCTATTTGAAACTCGAATGCCTCCAGGTGAGCGGCTCCTTCAAGATCCGGGGCGCCACGAACCGGGTGAAAACGCTCGAGCCGGGCCGGATCGAAAACGGACTGGTCGCCGCATCCGGCGGCAATCACGGCCTGGCCACCGCCTATGTGGCTGCCCGGGCCGGCGCTCCCGCCACCATCTACCTGCCGAACAATGCAAGCCCGCTGAAGGCGGAAAAGCTGCGCAAATGGGGCGCTGACGTTCGCTTCGAAGGCAAGGTCTGGGATGAAGCGCATGAGGCTGCATTGGCCGAGGCAAAAGCGCGCGGCGCCTTCTACATGCATCCCTTCGCCGATGCGCAGATCGTGTCCGGCCAGGGAACCGTGGCGCTGGAGATGGTCGACCAGATTCCCGATGCCGACATCTACATCGTCGCGATCGGCGGAGGCGGCCTCATCAGTGGCATGTCCGAAGTCCTGAAGCACGTCAAACCCGACGCCAGGATCGTTGGTGTCGAGCCGACCGGTTCACCGACCCTTCACGCCTCCCTGACTGCCGGCCGTGTCGTTCGCTTGCCCGAGATAACGACGAAGGTGGCGACCATGGCCTGCGGCCGCACGGACGAAAGTATCTACGAGATCGTCGCCAAGCACGTCGACGACATCGTCCTTGTCGAGGATGCGGACATGCAGAAAGCCGCTGAATTGCTCTGGTTCGAATTCGGCATCGCCGCCGACCTCAGCGGCGCGGCATCGCTGGCCGCGTTGATGAGCGGAGCTTTCAAGCCACCGCGCGGCGCCCGCATCGCCGGGCTTGTCTGCGGCGCCGGTGTCGAAGGCCTGAACGGCTGAGGTCGAGAAAGGCCGGTCCACGCAAGACGCGGCCCGACATGGATACGGCACGAGTGCCGCGGAATACCGCCGGAATGCCTGTCGCTGGGACGGTCGTCGTGCGGGACATGAAAAAGAGGCGAAGAATCGTCCTGTCGCAACAAGAGGAGAACTGAAACATGCGCATTTCCCTGAAAGCATCCATTGCTCTGCTTGCACTCGCCATCGCAACGCCCTCGCTTGCCGCGGAAAAGGTTCTTGGACTTGCGGCAATCGACTTGCAGAACTCCTTCTTTGTCCGCATGAAGGAAGCCGGCGACGTGGCTGCCGCCGACTATGGGGTGAAATCCACCTGGCAGAGCGCCGAGGGTAGCCTGGAAAAACAGGTCAGCATCATCGAGAATTTCATCAATCAGGGCGTCAGCGCGATCCTGATCGATCCGATCGACAAGAACGCGGTCATTCCGGTGATCCAGAAAGCCACTGCCGCCGGCATTCCGGTGATCACCATGGGCAACAAGGTCGAGGCAGGCTCGAACTATTCGACGCTCTATCCGGACTACGACAACATGTCGATGGTTGCCCGCGCGCTCGGCAAGTCGCTTGGCGGCAAGGGCGAAGTCGCCCTGCTCGTCGGTTCGCGTGGCAACTTCGTGTCCGACACGCGCGAAAAAGGCTTTGTCGAAACCCTGAAAAAGGAGTTTCCGGACATCAAGGTCGTCGGCATCGAGCCGACCGGCTGGGACGCAGCCAAGGCAACGAATGCCGCCCAGACATGGCTCACCACCTATCCGGACCTGAAGGCCATCGGCTGCATCTCCGACAGCCTTTGCCTGGCAGCCGATTCCGTTGCCAGTTCGATGGGAACCCAGCTGCTCTACGGCGGCTATGACGGCGACGCCGAGATGAAGCCGCTGATCGACGACGGCAAGATGGTGATGGACGTGCTGACCGGCGCCTATCGTGTCGGCTACTGGAACATCGCCGTTGCCGCTCGCCTGGCCAACGGCGAAAAGCTGCCGCAGGATCTCTACATGCCGACCTATTTCGTGACCTCGGATGCGACGGCGGCGAAGCTCAAGGCGGATGGCCTCACCTTCGAATACATCAACACCGACAAGGAGGCGGTGGAAGCCAAGAACTATACCGAGCAACTCGGTCCCAAGGTTCCGGCGACCGCCATGACCCTGGCAAAGTAACAGCCTAAAGCGGCTCAAGCGCCGGATGACGTATCATCCGGCGTCCCCTTTTCCTGACGATCGCCGTCGCCGCTTCCGTGGTGACCGCGCATGATGCTCGATAAGAGGACCGACCCATGTTCCAGTCCTGGACCTCTCCGTTACTACGGCGCAACGAACCGGTTCTCATCGCGGTGCTGCTGGTCGCCATCGCCGTCTTCGGCTGGATCGATCCGCGCTTTCTGTCGACCGGCAACCTTGTCAGCATCGCGCAGCAGAGTGCGGTCATCGCCCTCATCTCCTTTGCCATGACGGCCGTGATCATCGCGCGCGGCATCGATATTTCCGTCGGCAGCAACCTCGCCTGTTCCGGCATCGCCGCGGGTCTTGCCTATACGGCAACCGGCTCGGCGAGCCTGAGCCTTCTCGCCGCGATCGGTGGCGGTGCCGCGATAGGTCTGCTCAATGGAGCGCTGATCGGCTTTGCCGGCATCTCCCCTTTCATCGCAACGCTCGCCACCATGGCGTTCGCGCGCGGCCTGGCGCTCAGTCTCTCCGGCGCATCCAGCATCGCGGTCGCCGATCCGGTCCTGCTTTTCGCCGGACGCGAGACAATCGGCCTGCTGCCGGTCTCCGTCATCATCGCCGCCATCTGCCTGAGCCTCTGGTGGTTCGTGCTCAATCGAACGGTATACGGGCG
>NZ_RZRR01000393.1:0-4943 GCF_003998555.1 Mesorhizobium sp. M7A.F.Ca.CA.002.09.1.1
GGCATAGAGATCGCCAATGTCGACCGGATTCATGCGCGCGTAGGACGCATAGGGAAACGCCGGATAGAAGTGTCGGCCCGAAGGCGACACGCCCTTCAGCATGGCATTGGCGAGGTCCTCGACCGACCATGCGCCGATGCCGTCCTTGGCGTCTTGCGAAATGTTGGGCGGCACGAAGGTTCCGAACGGCGTCTTGAGCTCGAGACCGCCCGCGAGTTGAAGCCGCGCATCGCCCTGTGAGCCCGGCTTTGCATGGCAGGATGTACAACCGCCGGCAAAAAAAATGCGCTTGCCCCTGGCTGCGTCGCCAGGACCGAGCTTGGCCAGGGTCTCCCTGTCGAGCCTCACCGGCGCCGACCCGACCCACCCGGCAACCGCGCCGACGCCGCCGAGGATGACGATGGCGCCGACGAGTTTCTTTAGCCAGGGCATCGCCCGCTATCAGCCTTTTTTCACCCGGTAGGTCTGGTGGCAGGTGCCGCAATCGGAGCCGATGGCGCCGAATTGCGCCTTCAACGCATCGACGTCGGCAGGAGCGGCAGCGGCCGCTGCCTTGACGTCGGCGACATATTTGGCGTTGGTGGCCTTGAAGCCGGCCATGTCTTCCCAGATCTTCGGCGACGCAGTGGTATCGCCGCCTGTGTCGCTGCCCGCCGGAAACAGCGCGTCGACGTCGACTTTCTCGGCATTCGCATGCAGCGCCTGCAGCGCCGTCAGCACCGCGGCGGCATCAAACGGCTCCTCGCCCTTGACCACTTTCGACAGGCCGCCGACGATCTTTCCACGTTCCTTCATCAGTGCCTGCCGGTCGAGGATCGGGTCGGCAAAGGCCGCCGAAGCCGCGAGTGCGAGCATAGAGATGGCGATAACAAGCTTTCTCATTCAATTGGCTCCATGATGAAGGCATTTCGGGACAGGACGTCAACGGATGTTACAGAGGGAAAATTCCCTTCCCCCTGATGATTTTTGCCGGACCTTTGCTCTTGCGGGACGCAGAAAAGAAAAGCCCCGGGTGATACCGGGGCTTCTGGAAATCGATCACTTCGCCTTTTCGTACAATTCCAGGACATGGTCCCAGTTGATCAGGCTGTCGACGAACGCCTCGAGATATTTCGGCCGGGCGTTGCGGTAGTCGATGTAGTAGGAGTGCTCCCAGACATCGACGCCGAGGATCGGCGACGCGCCATGGACGAGCGGGTTTTCGCCGTTCGGTGTCTTGGAGATCGCCAGCTTGCCATCCTTGACCGAGACCCAGGCCCAGCCGGAGCCGAACTGTGTCGTGCCAGCGGCAATGAAGTCGGCCTTGAACTTGTCGTAGCCGCCGAGATCGCTATCGACTGCCTTCTGCAAGGCGCCCGGCAGCTTGTTGCCGCCGCCGCCTTTCTTCATCCACTTCCAGAAATGGATGTGGTTGTAATGCTGGGCGGCATTGTTGAAGAGGCCGGCATTCTTGCCGAACGACTGCTTGACCACCTCTTCGACCGACAGATCGCCCAAGCCGGCCTCGGCGGCGAGTTTGTTGCCGTTATCGACATACGCCTTGTGGTGCTTGTCGTGGTGATATTCCAGCGTCTCTTTCGACATGTAAGGCTGCAAGGCCTCATAGTCGTAAGGCAGAGCGGGCAATTCAAAGGCCATGGATAGTACTCCCTCGTGGAAAAATCCGGTGTCGATACCGGAGTAAGATAGGTCTGGAATGGGTTGGGACAACTCCGGATGAAGCGTCGATCGCCTTTTTATCCGCTCAAACAGCAGAAGTCGAATGCGCCCAATCCCAATAGAGTTCGCGCGCTTTTTTGGCCACCGGCCCGGGTTGCAGATTGCGATCCTCGATGCGCGTGATCGGCACCACCTTGGAATGGTTCCCGGTCGAAAAAATTTCGTCTGCTTCGAGGAAATCGCGCACCGACAGCGTCTTTTCCGTGGTCCTGAAGCCATATTCGCCGAGCAGCGCTATCGTGCGCGAGCGGGTGATGCCGGATAGGAAGGTGCCGTTCGGCGCAGGCGTAAAGACGTGGCCATCCTTGACCAGGAAGATGTTCGAGGTTCCGGTCTCGGCGACGTTGCCCAGCATATCGAGCACCATTGCGTTGTCGAAGCCGCGCATCTTGGCTTCGAGAATGGCCCTACCGTTGTTGGGGTAAAGGCAGCCGGCCTTGGCGTTGGTCGGCATGGTTTCAATGGTCGGACGCCGGAACGGCGACACGGTCACCGAAAAGCCAGTCGCCGGAATCATCGGTGATTCATAGAGGCAAAGGCAAAAGCGCGTCGAGGCGGGATCGGCCGGCACGCCCATATAGCCGCCATGCTCGGCCCAGTACATCGGCCTGATATAGACCGCCGTCTTGCCGTCGAACTTCTTCAACCCATCCCATGTCAGCCCGACGATCTTGTCGGCGCTCATGTTCGGCTTCAGGCCGAGCGCAATCGCCGAGGAATTCACCCTGGCTGCGTGGAAGTCGAGATCCGGCGCCACGCCTTCGAACCAGCGGCCGCCGTCAAAAACGCTGGTGCCGAGCCACATGGCGTGGCTGCGCGGCCCCAGAATGGCGACGTTGCCTTCGTGCCAATCACCATCGACGAAAGTCCATGTCGTGGATTGCGCCGCAGCCGCCAGTGTCATCATCTCGTCCCGTCTCAATCGGTCTCGTGTGACAGCCATTGGAAGATGCTTTGGCGGGCGCCGTCAACCGGCATCATGGAGTTTTGTTGAGGCCAGTGCCGGGGCGCAATGCAATCAAAGCTTGCACCTTGTCGCGCCTGCCCTCAAAACTGCTGTCATGCAATACGCCGCCTATGTCTTCGACGCCTATGGCACGCTGTTCGACGTGCATGCCGCCGTACGCCGTCATGCCGACCGGATCGGGCCGGACGGCCAATTGCTGTCCGAGATCTGGCGCGCCAAACAGCTCGAATATTCCTGGGTGCGCACGCTGATGGGCGCCTATGCCGATTTCTGGCAACTGACCGAACAGGCGCTCGATTTCGCCTTGCGCAAGGTTCCCTCGGCCGACCCCGGTCTCAAGGCGATATTGCTGGATGCCTATTGGCGGCTCGATTGCTATCCGGAAGTGCCGGCCGTGCTCAAGGCGCTCAAGGCTTCGGGAGCGAGGCTGGCGATCCTGTCCAACGGCTCGCCCGAAATGCTGCAGGCGGCGGTCAAATCCGCCGCGCTCGACCAGGTTCTGGACGATATCTATTCCGTCGATACGGTGCGGCGCTTCAAGACCGATCCCGCGGTCTACGACATGGTCGCCACCGGCCGGCGCCTCTACCCCGGCGCGGTTTCCTTCCAGTCGTCCAATCGCTGGGACATTGCAGGCGCCACCAAATTCGGCTTTCGCACGGTGTGGATCAACCGCTCCAACCAGCCCGAAGAATACCGGGACTTCCCACCGGCCCTGATCCTGCCGTCGCTCGAAGCCCTTGTGCCCGGCAGCTAAGAGACCTGTGTCTCTGGCGCCACAGTAGCAGCCTGGTCACAGCTTCGCCTTTCTTTGCCCACGTTCGGGCCAGAATCGGAACCGCCTATCGCCCCAGGTGTTGTCAGGCACCCGCGTAACTGTCGGCGAATTCACGCTTTGTTGCGATTTGAGACTTAAAGAAGGCAACCATGTCCATAACCGAAATCGAATCTTTTCGCCTGAGCCGTCGCGGCTTTCTCAATGCCGCAGCCCTGGGCGCCGCTTCGATCGCGGTTTCCGCATGCGCCACCACCGGGCCGGGTCCGGTCGAGCCGCCGCCACCAACCTATGTCGAGCCGCCTCTGGCGGACTATGTGACGATGTATGCAGCAGTCAGCGACGGCGGCTTCGATTTGCCGGCCATCCCAGTCGACAAGATCGATCCGCAATTCCTGCGTCAGATCGTTCCCGACCCGACGGGACAGAAGCCGGGAACCATAGTCGTCGATACGACCGGCCACTTCCTTTATCTGGTTCGTCCAGGCGGTCAGGCGATACGCTACGGTGTCGGCCTTGGCCGCGCCGGCTTCGAATGGTCCGGCGACGCCGTCGTTCAGTGGAAGCAGAAATGGCCAAAATGGACGCCGCCGGACGAAATGATAGCCCGCCAGCCGGAACTGAAACCCTACAGCGCCGACAATGGCGGCATGCCCGGCGGCCTGAAGAATCCGCTCGGTGCACGCGCGCTCTATCTGTTCCAGGGCAATGTCGACACGCTCTACCGTCTGCACGGCTCGCCGGAGTGGCGCTCGATCGGCAAGTCGGTGTCGTCAGGCTGCGTGCGTCTGATGAACCAGGACATTATCGACCTCTATGATCGCGTGCCCTCGAAGACGCCGGTCATCGTGACCAGCGACGCCAGCCAACCCATGGTGGCGACGGCCAACCGACAGGCGATCCCGATCGATGCCGGCGTGCCGGACGGTTCGGTGCTGCTTGGACCGGTCAAGGCGATCACGAATTCGATTTTCTGAGCTGACTAGGCAGCGGCGCCCGCTGCCTCCAGTCACCGCCCGCGCGACAAGCTCCCCAGAATGCCGCGCACGATTGCCCGACCGACCGAGGAGCCGACCGAGCGCACCACCGACTTGATCGCCGCCTCTGCGACCGTCTGGCGGTTGGACGGGCGCGGTGCAGATGTGCGCCTGCCACCGGATTGCGGCGCGGGATCGTCATTGCCGAAGCCCGGAATGGTCCAGCGCGAGCCGCCGCTGCCGGCCTGCTGGGCCTGCTCTTCGGCATCCTGCGCGTCCTTGGCCTTTTTCTGCAGCATTTCGAAAGCCGATTCGCGATCGACGGCCTGATCGTACTGGCCGGCGACCGGGCTTTCCTGGATCAGCTTTTGCCGCTCAGCGGCCGTTATGGGCCCAAGCCGCGAGGATGGCGGGCGGATCAGTGTCCGCTGCACCATGGACGGAACACCCTTGGCTTCCAACGTCGAGACCAGCGCCTCGCCAGTGGCAAGCTGTGTAATGGCGG
>NZ_RZRR01000394.1:0-4942 GCF_003998555.1 Mesorhizobium sp. M7A.F.Ca.CA.002.09.1.1
GAATTGATGTTGGCGATGCGGCTTCATGCCTGAGGACATAATATCCGGCGACGGGAATATTCCCGTCGACATCGACATAGCGGTTGAGGCGGGCAACTGGCCCGACGAGGCAAGCCTGACGCGGCTGGTCGATCGGGCCGTTAAGGCGGCTTTTGCCGAAACCGGCGTGGCGGGCCGTTCCGAACTCAGTCTCGTTTTTTCCGGCGACGCCCATATCCAGGTTCTCAACGCCGGCTGGCGCGGCAAGGACAAACCGACCAACGTCTTGTCTTTCCCGGCTTTTCCGTTTGCGCAGGGCGGTCCGTTGCCGCCGATGCTGGGCGACATCGTGCTGGCCGCCGAAACGGTCGCCCATGAAGCGGTACTGGAAGACAAGCCTGTCGAGAACCATATCACCCATCTCGTCATCCACGGCCTGCTGCATCTGCTGGGCTACGATCACGAGACCGAGGCCGAGGCCGAGGCGATGGAAGCCGTCGAACGCGCGGCGCTTGCAAGGCTTGCCATTCCCGACCCCTACGCGTAACTACATCTGACCAATTGACCGGACGACGATGAACGACAAACCAGAGACTGCCGCCCGCCCCGACGCCGGCAGTGCAACCAAGGCTTCCGATACGTCGGAAGAGGGATCAAGTCCGAGTACCGTTGCCTCTGGTGCTAGCAGTACCTCTGCTGCTGCCGGCACCTCTGGTGCTGCCAGCATCGGCAGCGCTGCCAGCGAGACATCGCCTGCCGGTCCCTCCCTGTTCGACCGCGTTCTTGGCCTGTTCAGGCAACGCAACGGAACCAGCCTGCGGGAGGAAATCGCCGGCGCGCTTGCCGAGACAACGAGCGATGCCGGCGCCTTCTCGCCCGGCGAACGCGCCATGCTCAACAACATCCTGCGGCTGCGCGAAGTGCGCGTCGAGGACGTCATGGTACCGCGCGCCGACATTCAAGGGGTCGAAATCACGACGACGCTCGGCGATCTGCTGGGCACCTTCGAGCAATCCGGCCATTCCCGCATGCCGGTCTATTCAGAGACCCTCGATGATCCGCGCGGCATGGTCCATATCCGTGATGTGCTGGCCCACATCACCAAGATCGCGCGCGTCAAGAAGGGCCGCTCGACCAGGAAAGCACCCGTCGCCACGGTTCTCGATCTCGCCCAGGTCGATCTCGCACGCACCATTGGCGACCTCAATCTGATCCGCCCGGTGCTGTTCGTGCCGCCGTCGATGCTCGCCTCCGACCTGATGGCTCGCATGCAGACGACGCGCACGCAAATGGCGCTGGTCATCGATGAATATGGCGGCACCGACGGCCTTGCCTCGCTGGAAGACATCGTCGAGATGGTGGTCGGCGACATCGAGGACGAGCATGACGACGACGAGCCAATGATCACCCAGAGCGGCGACGGCGTGTTCATCGTCGATGGCAAGGCCGAGATCGACGACGTCGCCAAGATGATCGGCGGGGATTTCGCCGCCGGTGAACATGGCGAATATGTCGACACCATCGGCGGCATGATTTTCAACACGCTTGGCCGTGTTCCGGCCCGCGGCGAGGTGGTGCAGGCCATACCCGGTTTCGAATTTCACGTCCTCGACGCTGATCCGCGCCGCGTCAAGCGCGTGCGCATCGTGCAGAGCCAGAAGGGTGAGCGTCGCCGGCGTGCCACGGCGCGCACCGAACAGGCGTGAGCGTTTCGCTCGCACGATGACTATCGACGACCCGTTCAAGCATCCAAGTCTGGGCTCTGGTGTTTTCTACAAGGATCCGCATGCCGCGCTGGACTGGCTCGAGGCGGCTTTCGGCTTCGAGCGCAGCATGGTGGTCAGCGATGCCGAGGGAAAGCTCATCCATGCAGAGATGCGGTTCGGCGACAGCTACATCATCGTCGATTCCGAATGGAGCGATTACGTCGCCAGCCCGGCTTCGCTCTCGGGCAAGAACACGCAGTCGATCTATGTCAGGCTGAAGGGTGGCCTGGATGCGCATTGCGAGCAGGCGCGGGCGCTCGACGCTGATATAATCCAGGAGCCGGCGGATCAGTTCTAGGGTGAGCGCCAGTATCGTGCACGCGACCCCGAGGGCCATGTCTGGACCTTCACGCAGACCATCCGTTCGGTTCAGCGCGAGGAGGCCGAGCGGCTGGGGGGCGTTCAAATCGAGGGTTGGCACCGGTAGGCAGGGCCGGAGCTGTGCATCTCAGCTAGCCCATGCGCCGTTTGGAGCGCGGAGCGCAGCCTGTTAAATCTTGTGTCCTGATTCGCGACTCGGAAGTATGCATGGAGCGCCTCACCGGCCGGATAATTCTGCTTTGGGGTTGGCGGCGTGCGCTCGTGGCGTTTCTCGCAGGCGCCCTCGCGGTGCTTGGGCAGGCGCCTTACGACTTCTTCGCCGCCTGTTTCGTCTCGTTCCCGCTGCTGGTCTGGCTGCTCGACGGCGCCACCGGCGAAGCTTCAGGCAGTCTGTTCCGGCGTCTGCGGCCGGCTTTCGCCGTCGGTTGGTGGTTCGGTTTCGGCTATTTCCTCGCCGGCCTCTGGTGGATCGGCTCGGCGCTGCTGGTCGAGGCCGACAGCTTTGCCTGGGCGCTTCCCTTCGCGGTGGTCGGCATTCCTTTCATGCTCGCCTTTTTCTACGGCTTTGCGGCAATCGTTGCCCGGCTGCTGTGGAGCAACGACATTGGCCGCATCGCCGCCCTTGCCTTCGGCTTCGGCCTGGCGGAATGGCTGCGCGATTTCCTGTTCACCGGTTTTCCCTGGAATGCCGTCGGCTACGCGGCCATGCCCGTGCCGCTGCTGATGCAGAGCGTCTCGGTGACGGGCATGATCGGCATGAACGCGCTCGCGGTGTTCGTCTTCGCACTGCCGGCACTGCTGGCGGCACGTCGGCACCTGCGCCTCGGCGCGGCACTGTTTGTCGTGCTCGTCGCTGCCCATGTCGGCTTCGGCTATATCAGGCTTGCCGCTCCCGAATCGCCAGCTTCACGCAGCCTGGATGTCCGCATTGTCCAGCCGGCCGTGGACCTGTCGGAAAAATGGGATGCCTCGGTGCGCGACCGCATCTTCGCGGTCCTGATGGGGCTCTCGGGCAAGGCGCCGGATCCAGGCCATCAAAAGCCGCAACTGATCCTGTGGCCCGAAACCTCGGTGCCGTTCCTCTTCACCGAGCGTCCGGACGCATTGACGGCGCTGGGGGATATGCTCGGACCCGGCCAGATGCTGATTGCCGGCGTCGTCCGCGAGGAAGGCGGCTCGGCCGCAAATGCCGACAGCCGCTACTACAACTCCGTGGTGGCGATCGACGACAAGGGTGAAATCACGGACGCCGTCGACAAGGTTCACCTGGTGCCGTTCGGCGAATACCTGCCTTTCGCCGATCTGCTCCAGCGTTTCGGCATCGAGCAACTGGTTGCCGGGCCGATGAGTTTCGCGGCCGGCAATGAGCGGCACGCCATCACGCTACCCGACGGCATCCGTGCGCTGCCATTTATCTGTTATGAGGTGATCTTTCCCGATCTTGTGGCAGTTGACGCTGCGTCAGCGCAGCTTATTGTGAACGTTACCAATGATGCGTGGTTCGGCGACACGCCGGGTCCGTATCAGCATTTCAGGCAGGCCCAGATCCGTGCGGTGGAAAATGGATTGCCATTGGTGCGTGCCGCCAACAACGGCATCTCGGCCGTCGTCGATCCGCGCGGGCGCATCGTCGATGCGCTTGCTATCGACGCGCGCGGCGCCATCGATGCCCACATACCGATTTCCGGACAGGCGCTCATATCTCCCGGCCAACGGCGCATTAACGGAATGCTGATCATGTTGCTGTTTGCCGTTGGGGCAGCGCTGTTGAACGTAAGGCAAAGGCTACGGGTGAATTGACAGCCAACACATTAGAAACTCATACTGTAAGTGCCTGAAAATTTCTCGAAGCCGGTGGATCGTTCTGTTGGGGCAGTTGCCTCCGGCTTTGTTTGGGCAGGAAAAAAAATAGAGAAAGCCGAAAAAATTCGGCGAGGAAAAAATGACAGAAGATAACAAGAAGAAACCGAATCCGATCGACATCCATGTTGGCAGTCGCATTCGGCTTCGCCGCAACATGCTTGGAATGAGCCAGGAAAAGCTGGGAGAAAACCTCGGCATCACATTTCAACAGATTCAGAAATATGAAAAGGGCACCAACCGCGTCGGCGCCAGCCGTCTGCAGGCGATCGCGTCCATACTCGGCGTGCCTGTCGCTTTCTTTTTTGAGGATGCGCCCGGCCAGGAGCCTGTGGCGGGCCGTGGATTTGCCGAGGACGCTTCGATGGCTTTCGCTGTCGAATTCTGCGGCAGCCCTGAAGGCCTTCAGCTCAACCGGGCCTTTGTCAAGATCGCCGACGCCAAGGTGCGCCGCAGGATCATAGACCTGGTCAAGTCCCTCTCCGCCGACGATCCCGACTGATCCTCAATCACGCCAGGACCGGCGGCGCCCCGCCGCCGGTGGCACAAGATAACGGCATCGACATTCATGCCAGAGCCGAAGCACCGCTTGACGAGCGGCGCTTCGCCCCGCTAACACGTGGCGCGCCAAAATCGGCAGCCTGCCGATCGTTTTTCAAGAGGGGACACCCGTGACGCGGCAGAACTACTTCTTTACCTCGGAATCCGTTGCCGAGGGCCATCCTGACAAAGTCTGTGACCGGATTTCCGACGAGATCGTCGATCTGGTCTATCGCGAAGCCAAGAAGACCGGCATGGACCCGTGGAAAGTCCGTGTCGCCTGCGAGACGCTGGCCACCACCAACCGTGTCGTCATCGCCGGCGAAGTGCGCGTCCCGGAAACGCTGCTGAAGAAGGACAAGGCAGGCAACATCCTCAAGGATGCCGCCGGCCATCCGGTCGTCAATCCGGCCAAGTTCAAATCGGTCGCCCGCAAGGCGATCCGCGAAATCGGCTACGAGCAGGCCGGCTTCCAC
>NZ_RZRR01000395.1:0-4929 GCF_003998555.1 Mesorhizobium sp. M7A.F.Ca.CA.002.09.1.1
TCATTGAAGGGCGTCGAAGGGCAAAACCATGTCGCTGGACCGGGCCATGCGCAAAGCTGTTCCTGCGCCCAGGCAGGTCAGGTCAACGAGAAATCTATTGTTGGATTGCGCAATTCCCAAGGCAAAGCGCTGTACGCTTTTCCCGGGGAAACCGGTACCCACTTTTCCTGGAATTGCTCAAAGCCGCTTTTCGAACAGCACCGTGGTGAAGCCACTGTCCCATTCGTCATCGGGATAGCGGCTTTTCTCGATATAGCCGACCGCTTTGTAGAGTGCTTGTGCGGGCAGGTTGAACGTGTCGGTCTCCAGCCGCGCCTGCGCCAATCCGGCCGCACTGACCGCCTGTTCGGCATGGGAAAGCAGCTTGCGGCCGACACCTTGGCCTTGACGGGATGCCATCACGTGCAGGGCCTCGATGAAATCCGCGCGCCAATGGATCAAGCCGGCGACCTCGCCATCGATCTCGGCAATGGCGAATTCAGGCCAGCTCTGGTCGACATAGCGCCCGCCAATATCCGTCTCGACATAGCGTTGCGCGGCTGCTTCGGTGATGTTCGGCAGCCAGGTGCCTTCGAAGGTTTCCTGCAGCACCTGCTTCAGCGCCGGAATATCGCTCGCCTGCGCAGGGCGCACGATGATTCGATCCTCTGCCATTTCCGTCTCCTGCCAATGCATGTCGCCCAAAGTGCACAGCGGTTTGGGACGACGACATGCCGCCGCACGGGCCCTCTTTCGGTGACACGTGTAGCGTCCTGGTCCCACGCAGGCTGCCGAAGATCTGTGCGATCCTCGGCAGCTTGTCGCGAAGTGGGCTGACTAGCAGATGGCGATGGCGGCGGCTTTCAGCCAGTGGCGCCGGATGTCGGTCCAAAGATGAAGCGGCGCTCGCCCTACACGTAGCGGTTGACGATGTTTTCCAGCAGTTCCTGGCGGCCGGACCTCGGCTGCGGCTCGATCTTCTTCTTGACGACACGCTCGGCGATATCCTCAAGCGTGCGCTTGCCGGCAAGCATCGCCTTGCCCTCGGCCGTGTTCCAGCCGGCATAGCGTTCGGCCAGCGGCGCCGACAGTGCCTTGTCCTCGACCATGCGCGCCGCGGCTTTCAGGCCGCGAGCGCAAGAGTCCATGCCGCCGATATGGCCGATCAGCAGGTCCTGCGGATCGAGCGACTGGCGGCGCAGCTTGGCGTCGAAATTGGTGCCGCCGGTCTTGAAGCCGCCAGCCTGCAGGACTTGGTAGTAGGCCAGTGCCATTTCCGGCACGTTGTTGGGGAACTGGTCGGTGTCCCAGCCCGACTGGTAGTCGTTGCGGTTCATATCGATCGAACCGAAAATGCCGAGCGCATTGGCCAGAGCCAGTTCGTGCTCGAAGGAATGGCCGGCCAGGATGGCGTGGCCCTGCTCGATATTGACCTTGACCTCCTTCTCCAGCCCGAAGCGCTTGAGGAAGCCGTAGACCGTGGCGACATCGTAATCGTACTGATGCTTGGTTGGCTCCTGCGGCTTCGGCTCGATCAGGATCGTGCCCTTGAAGCCGATCTTGTGCTTGTAGTCGACGACCATGCTGAGGAACGGCCGGCCTGTTCCTGCTCGCGCGCAAGGTCGGTGTTGAGCAGGGTCTCATAGCCTTCGCGCCCGCCCCACAGCACGTAGTTTTCGCCCTTCAACCGCTTGGTGACGTCGATACAGCTTTTTACCGTCGCCGCCGCATAGGCAAAGACATCCGGATCGGGATTGGTGGCCGCGCCCGACATGAAGCGGCGGTTGGAGAACAGATTGGCGGTGCCCCAAAGCAGCTTGACGCCGGTCTGCTTCATCTTGCCCGCGAAGTAGTCGGCGATCTCATCGAGGCGCGCCGCACTCTCGGAAAAATCCTTGCCTTCCGGCCGTACATCGGCGTCGTGGAAGCAGAAGTAGGGCGCGCCGAGCAACGAGAACATCTCGAAGGCGACGTCTGCTTTCAGTTTTGCCAGCTCCATCGTGTCGACGCCGCCGGCCTTGGGAAACCACGGCCGGTCGAAAGTCTGGCCGCCGAACGGATCGCCACCCGGCCAGGCAAAGGAGTGCCAGTAGGCAACGGCGAAGCGCAGATGATCTTCCAGCCGCTTGCCGGCGACGACCTCATCGGGATTGTAGAACCTATAGGCCAGCGGATTGGTCGAATCCGGCCCTTCATATTTGATCTTCTGGATGTCGCCGAAAAATCCACTGCTCATGATTTCTGTCCTCTCACAAAGTTCTGACGCCATTACCTCAGGCGTAATTGGTTTCACGCCGGCGCTGGTTGAAAAGGGTCATGTCAAAGCCACCAAACGAAGGAGACAGACCATGACCGACCTCACCAAGATCGCTGAAAACTACATCACCGCCTGGAACGAAAGCGATGCCGGCCGCCGGGCCGAATTGCTCAAGGCGACCTTCACGGAAGACGTCAGCTACCGCGATCCGCTCATGCAGGGTGATGGCCATGAAGGCGTCGCGGCTCTGATCGACGGCGTGCAGCAGCGCTTTGCCGGTTTCCGGTTCTCGCTGAAGGGTACGCCGGACGGTTTTGCCGACAAGATCCGCTTCTCGTGGAATCTCGGACCTGAGGGGACGCCTTCGGTGATCGAAGGTACCGACATCGGAATCATCGAGAACGGCCGCCTCAAGAGCGTCACCGGTTTTCTCGACAAGGTGCCGGCGCAGTGAGCCGGACAGCCGCGGCGTGGGCGAAAGATCGCTCACGCCGTGGCGACCCTGATTGCCGGATAAAGCGCCCGGTAGCGCTGATAGGCATCGGCATAGGCGCCGCCGAGCGCCGCATCCGGTTCGATAGTTGCGTCCGTCCTCGGGGCCGTACAGATTTCGAGCGGATCGGCACCCGTCGCCGCGATCAGGCCGAGCCGCGCGGCACCAAAGGCGGCGCCGAAGTCGCCGTCGGCAGGAATGTCGACAGGCAGTTGAAGCGCGGTGGCAATCGCCTTCAACCAGTAGCGTGAGCGCGAACCGCCGCCGATCGCCGTCACCCGCGTCAAGGCTGTGCCGGCCGTGGCCAGCGCTTCGAGGCTGTCGCGAAAGGCAAAGGCTACACCCTCCAGCACGGCCTGGGTCAGCACGGCACGGCTCGATTGATGCGCCAGTCCGGTGAACGCGCCGCGAATGGCGGAATCATTGTAGGGCGTGCGCTCACCCGAGAGGTATGGCAGGAAGGACACGCCGCTCGGCGCCTTCAATGTGTCGCCGAGCTCAGTGGTCAACTCGCCGGCGCTCTTCCCGGTGATTTCCGACAGCCAGTTGAGCGAATCGGTTGCCGACAGGATGACCCCCATCTGGTGCCAGGTGTTCGGAAGCGCGTGGCAGAAGGTGTGAACCGCGCTAGCCGGGTTGGGCAGGTAGGAAGCGTTGGCGGCAAACAGCACACCCGACGTGCCGAGCGAAACAAAAGCGTGGCCGGCGCCAACCGTGCCCATGCCGCAGGCCGAGGCCGCGTTGTCGCCGGCGCCACCGGCGATCGGAATGCCGGCCTGGACGCCCCACTTCGATGCCAATTCGCTGCGCAATGCGCCTGCCTTCTGCGTACCCTCGACCAGCGACGGCATCTGCTTTTCATCGAGCGATGTCGCCGCGAGCAAATCCGCACTCCAGCGCCGCTTGCCGACATCGAGCCAGGACGTGCCGGCAGAATCCGACATTTCCGAAATGTGCTCGCCCGAAAGCCAGAGCCGCAGGAAATCCTTGGGCAGCAGCACTTTTGCGACCTTGGCGAAGACAGCGGGCTCGTTTTTCTTCACCCAGGCCAGTTTCGGCGCGGTGAAACCGGGAAAGACGATGTTGCCGGTCAGGGCGCGGAAACGCGGATCGGCATCGAGGACGGCGGCCTCGGCATGGCTGCGCGTGTCGTTCCACAGGATGCAGGGGCGCAGCACCTTGTCGGCGGCGTCAAGCAGCGTGGCGCCATGCATCTGGCCGGACAGGCCAATGCCCTTGACTGCCGCGAGTTCATGCGGATGGGAGGATTTGAGCTCGGCGATTGCGTCTTCGCAGGCCCGGATCCAGTGCTCGGGATTCTGTTCCGACCAGCCGGGGTGCGGCCGTGAAACATCAAGCGAACCATGGCCGGAACCGATGACGGTTTGCCCGGCATCGATCAGCAGCGCCTTGACGCCCGACGTCCCGAGATCGAGGCCCAGATACATGTCTTCCTCCCACGCCAGTTAATTTTTTCGGGTCTCGAAAAAATCTGGCTTGGCCAGTTTTTAAAACAAGATCCGCTTCGGGTCAATTCTCCGACAAATCGGCGGCGCGTCGCACAAACAGCGCTGACAGCGGACTGTCGGGCCGCGCCATCGAACGCTCCGCCGTGAGCGCCTTGGCCAGCGCACCCTCACCGGCGCGCAAGGCCGCCTCGATCAGCGTCAGGTCGATGACGTCGCGCTGGGCGTGGCTGCCACCGAAACGATGTGCGATCGCGCGGATCGGCCGGATCAGGCGCGCGGTCTCGGCGTAGCTGCCCTCACCGAATGCCTTGATGGCGAGCGTCAGCGGATGGCCGACATCCCGCGTGAAAGCCGCATTGTCGTCGCTGCCACGCATGGCCTCGCGCTGAGCCTCGAGCAAGGCGAGGGCCGGCGCATCTAACCCGGCACCCACGAAGGCCATCATCGCGTGGGCGTCGTTGAAGGCATAAAGACCCGCTCCCGCCTTGCCCCAGTTGGCGGCGAGTGCCGCCCAGCGGTCGCCGACATCGACGCCGCCGAGGTGGAGCCGCCACAGGATTGCCGAGGCATCGACCATGTTGAGCGCCATCGTCGATTGCACGCTGTAGATAGGGCCGTCATAGAGGGCCAGCACCGCGTCGGTCTCGCCGAGATCATAGTGGAACAGCGCCAGGTGCCACCAATTGTGGACCTGCAGGAAGCTCTCCCGTGTCCACGCTTCCGGATTGGCG
>NZ_RZRR01000396.1:0-4928 GCF_003998555.1 Mesorhizobium sp. M7A.F.Ca.CA.002.09.1.1
TGTCGAGACGGCGCTGGCGAACCTCTCCACGCTGGCGGCACTCGGCCCACAACAGCTGCTGTTTCACCACGATCCGACGCGCGGCCACGGGCTCGATGCCTTGCGCGCTTTCGCCCGGCTCGCAACTGCCTACGCAGCCGAAACCACCCTCGAATGCGTCGTTGCCTGCGCTGGTGATCTTGACGCCGAGTTGTCCGGCGTCGCCGACCTGGTTCGCCGGGCCGGGCTAAAACTCTCGGCCATTGCCGTGTCGCCGTCGGTCGACCGGCAGTCGACACCGCCGGGCAGCGCGTGGCCGGAATGCCCGCCGCTCGACGACATTTATGCCGCAGCGCGGCGGGCATTCCCCGATATCCGCCTCGGCGGCGGCATGTTCAGCTATTTCACCGAACTCAACCGCAAGCGCGTTCCGGCAGACCAGCTCGATTTCGT
Source organism: Mesorhizobium sp. M7A.F.Ca.CA.002.09.1.1 (assembly GCF_003998555.1). Taxonomy (NCBI): domain Bacteria; kingdom Pseudomonadati; phylum Pseudomonadota; class Alphaproteobacteria; order Hyphomicrobiales; family Phyllobacteriaceae; genus Mesorhizobium; species Mesorhizobium sp. M7A.F.Ca.CA.002.09.1.1. The sequence goes on from NZ_RZRR01000396.1 coordinate 433, forward strand.
CACCCATTGCACCTGCCCGATCGTGCACGCCGCCGACGATCTCAGCGTCATGCAGTCGCTGGAGGCGCTGCCTTTCATCACCCAATCGGCACGGGCTATCTTCGGGGCAAAGCCCTACCGGATCGGACCGTCGACGATTGCCATGCGCCAGAACCCTTATGGCGGAGCGACCAAACCCAATCCCGGGGGACAGCGCATTGCCATGGCCGACAGCGATCCGCGCCATGCCGGCCAGTTCGCGGCGGCTTGGACGGTCGGCTATGCCGCGCGCGTCGCAGCCGCTGGGCTGGAACAGCTCACGCTCTCCAGCTTCACCGGACCGTTCGGCGTGCTGGCGTCATCCGGAGAACCCGTCGCGGAAGGATCGCCCCGGCCGCTCTTCAGAGCCATCAAGGGGCTTTGCGAACTGGCCGGCCTTGCGCATGTGGCCGCAGGGACGAGCGATGAGACCAAGGTGCTGGCGCTGGCTGGACGCTCGGCCTCGGGCGACACTGTCGTGTGGCTGGCGAACCTGACGGCGGACGACGTGCAAGTCGACATTTCAGCTTTTGGCCGAGGCCATCTCGTGATGACGCCTTACGAGATCGTCCGGATCGACTGACGTTATTTTTCGGAGTTCATCACATAGAGCGCGCGCGAGCGTTCGAGATGCTTGATCATCGCCTTCTCGGCGCCATCGGCATCCTTCTTCTCGATGCGGCCGATGATCTCTTCGTGCTCGGTGAGCGTGAACTTTTCCTTGCCGGTCCAGATCAGCATTTCGGTGTGGTATTCCTTCAGCCAGCCGAGCATCGCCTCGCTGACGGCGACATAGATCGGGTTGCCGGAGATCGCGGCGATCTGTGTATGGAACTTCATGTCGGCGGAGATGAAGGCTTCGGAATCGCCGCGAAAGCCGCGCTGTTCGGCAACGGTGGCCCGCAGCCGCAGCACATCCTCGGCGGTGGCCTTTTCGGCGGCTTCCCTGACCATGCCACGCTCGAAGAAGATGCGCGCGGTCTTCAGGTGCTCCAGCGTGTCTTTCGATGACGACAGGATGATCTTGGCGGCGCCGTCGACCTGCTTGATGATCGACTTGGCGGTGAGTTGCAGCACCTTGGCGCGTTCGCCATGCGAGATCGCAACCAGCCCCATATTGCTCAGCGCCTGCATCGCCTCGCGGATCGCGGGGCGGCCGACCTCGAAGCGCTCCATCAGCTCGCGCTCCGAGGGCATGTCGTCGCCTGGCATCAGCTCGCCGCTGGTGATCAGGCGCTTCAGCCGCAAGAAGACCTCATCGGAAAGCTTGCGCCGGACAATCGGTTCCGAACGGTTCATCGCCGCGAATCACTCCCTTGACCCGGCCCTATCTAACACTGCCGCCACAATTCCCGGAATTGCCGTCTGTCGATCCCGCTGCCGGATATGACTTGCAATACTTATGTACTCATTATACCAGATTCGAAACACCAGTGAACCTTTTTCGAACGCCTCGGCTTGAGACAGCGGACCATGATCACCCTCACCTACCGCATCGAAACGCCTGGAAGCATCGAAGCGCTGGCGGCCAAGATCGCCAGCGATCAGTCGACCGGCACCTTCGTAGCGCTGCCCGGCGAGACCGAGGAACTGAAGGCCCGGGTGGCGGCACGTGTGCTGGCGATTCGGCCTCTGCCCGATGCCGAGCGGCCGTCGCTTCCCAATGACGGTAAGGGGCCGTTCAGGCGCGCCGATGTCGACATCGCCTTTCCGTTCGATGCCATCGGCACCGACCTTTCGGCGCTGATGACGATTGCCATCGGCGGCACCTATTCGATCAAGGGCCTTACCGGGATTCGCGTCGTCGACATGAAATTGCCGGAGGAGTATCGCGGGGCACATCCCGGCCCACAGTTCGGTGTCGCCGGCAGCCGCCGGCTGACCAATGTGACTGACCGCCCGATCATCGGCACGATCGTCAAGCCGGCGCTAGGATTGCGGCCGCACGAGACGGCGGCAATGGTGGCGGAACTGATCGCCGCCGGCGTCGACTTCATCAAGGATGACGAGAAGCTGATGAGCCCGGCCTATTCGCCCCTGTCGGAACGGGTGAAGGCAATCATGCCGCTGATCCTCGATCACGAGCAGAAGACCGGCAAGAAGGTGATGTATGCCTTCGGCATTTCGCACGCCGATCCCGACGAGATGATGCGCAACCACGATCTGGTGGCGAAGGCCGGCGGCAATTGTGCTGTTATCAACATCAATTCGATCGGCTTTGGCGGCATGGCATTCCTGAGAAAACGCTCCGGCCTGGTGCTGCATGCTCATCGCAACGGCTGGGACATCCTCACCCGTCACCCCGGCCTCGGCATGGACTTCAAGGTCTGGCAGCAATTCTGGCGACTGCTCGGCGTCGACCAGTTCCAGATCAACGGCATCGCCTCGAAATACTGGGAACCGGATGACTCTTTCGTCGAATCCTTCAAGGCGGTGACGACGCCGATCTTTTCGGCTGGGGACTGCGCATTACCGGTGGCAGGTTCCGGCCAGTGGGGCGGTCAGGCGCCCGAGACATATGCACGAACCGGCCGGACCGTGGATCTTCTCTATCTCTGCGGCGGCGGCATCGTCAGCCATCCGGACGGACCGGGCGCCGGCGTACGTGCCGTGCAGCAAGCCTGGCAATCGGCGGTCGACGGCATTCCGCTGGCCGACTTCGCCTTGAACCATCCCGAACTGGCGCGGTCGATCGAAAAATTCGGCGACGGCAAGGCAGCCTGAGACGATGCAGGACCTGCTTCTCAGCTATTATGGCGACGACCTGACCGGCTCGACCGATGTCATGGAGGCGCTCGAGCTCGGTGGCGTGCCGACCGTGCTGTTCATGCGCCAGCCGGACGCGGCCCTGCTGTCCCGGTTTGGCCATTGCCGGGCGATAGGGCTGGCCGGCACCAGCCGCAGTGAGACGCCGCAATGGATGGACACGCATCTGCGCGATGCCTTCGCCTGGCTGAAGACGCTTAACGCCGAGATTTGCCACTACAAGGTCTGCTCGACCTTCGATTCCAGCCCGACGATCGGCAGCATCGGCCGAGCCATCGAGGTCGGCCGCTCGGTGTTCGCGCAGGATAGCGTGCCGCTGCTGGTCGGCGCGCCGCAGCTCAAGCGCTATACCGCTTTCGGCCATCTGTTCGCGGCCTATCGCGACCAATATTTCCGCATTGATCGCCACCCGGTGATGAGCCGTCACCCGACGACGCCAATGGATGAGTCCGATCTGCTGATCCATCTGTCGCGGCAGACGGCGCTGAGCTCCGGGCTGGTCGATCTTGCGACGCTGCAGTCGGCATCGCGGTCGGCGGCGTTCGATCGCCTGACCGGAAACGGCACCGCCATCGTGCTTGTCGATGTCGACAGTCTGGAGACGCAGGTTTTGGCCGGCAAGGAACTGTGGCGCGTTCGCAAGCCCGGCGGTTCTTTTGTCGTCGGCTCGTCCGGTGTCGAATATGCGCTGCTGGCCGAATGGACGTCGAATGGCGTCGTCAGCGCTGGGCCAGGCTTCACACCGCCGGGCGCTGCCGAGCGGATAGCCGTCGTGTCGGGCAGTTGCTCGCCGACCACCGAACGACAGATCCGGCATGCCCTGACCGACGGTTTCGACGGCATCGAGGTCGATCCGGTCGAACTGGTTTCGGAGGCCTCGCAGCAGGCGATCACGCGCGCAACGGCAAGCGGCCGTGCCAGTCTGCAAGCCGGGCGCAGCGTCATCCTCTACACCGCGCTTGGCCCCACTGCCGACAGGGGCGCCGAAATCGACCGGGAGGGAGGCGCCCGCCACAGGCTTGGCCGCGGCCTCGGAGAAATCCTTCGCAACCTGACGGTGGAACAGAGCCTGCGTCGCGTGGTCATTGCAGGCGGCGACACGTCGAGCCACGCACTCGGCGAGACGGGCGTCGATGCCCTGACAATTCGCATGCCGCTGCCCGCTTCGCCGGGTTCCCCGCTTTGCGTTGCCCACTCGCGCGTCAAGGCGATCGACGGACTGGAGGTCGCGCTCAAGGGCGGCCAGGTCGGGACCGATCGCTATTTCTCAGCCATCCGCGACGGCCTCGGCGGTTGAAACAGCCAGCGCCTGCGTCCAGGTGTTGGCCGTGGGAACATCTCAGCGCGCGAAATACGCCTTGCCGGGTGGAAATCCCGGTAACACCCGGTATTATCTGCGAAAATGCCGAAGTCGGGAGGATGCCGGGTGCAGACCAAGAAGATCATCAACGATGGCAACCGCGCCGTCGACGAGATGCTGGAAGGCATCCTGGCAGCGCATCCCCGCCATCTCAAAAGCGTGGACGGCAGTCCACGCTCCATCGTCGCCCGCGACGGGCCGCGCCAGGGCAAGGTGGGCCTGGTCATCGGCGGCGGCTCGGGCCACGAGCCGAGCTTTCTCGGCTTTGTCGGCAAGGGCTTGGCTGACGCTGCGGCCATCGGCAATGTCTTTGCCGCGACGCCGGCGGACCCGATCCTCGAATGCGCCAAGG
>NZ_RZRR01000397.1:0-4924 GCF_003998555.1 Mesorhizobium sp. M7A.F.Ca.CA.002.09.1.1
TTCGTGGCCTGATCGACGCGCTTGGAGATCTCGTCATCCATCGCGACCGCGACGGCTACATCGTCTATGCCAACAAGGTCTTCGCCGATCTCGTCGAGATCGACCAGCGCGATCTTGCCGGCAAGACCCTGGCGGAACTCGGCATCGAGGTCGGCATGGTTCCCGATGCCGCCTTTTCCGACCATGAGTGCCTGAGTTCCACCGATGTCTCTATCAGCACGCCGAGCGGGCAGCGCTGGTTCTCCTGGATCGAACTGTCGGTGCGCGACAAGGACAGTGGCGCGGTTTCGCACCGCGCCATCGCCCGCGACATCACCGCCCGCAAACGCGCCGAGTCCTCGCTGATCACCGCACGCGAACGGGCCGAATATGCCAGCCAGGCCAAATCGCGTTTCCTCGCCACCGTCAGCCATGAAATCCGCACCCCGATGAACGGCATCATGGGCATGGCCAGGTTGCTCGCCGACACCAGCCTGTCGCCGGAGCAGCAGACCTATGTCGGCGCCGTCTCGACCTCAGCCAGCGCATTGCTTGCCCTGATCGAGGATCTTCTCGACTATTCCAAGATCGAAGCCGGGCGTTTCGACCCGGAGCCGCAGCCGATGTCGGTGCGCGAGATCGCCGACAACATCATCGAATTGCTGGCGGCGCGCGCCTTCGCCAAGGATATCGGGCTGGGTTGTCATGTCGAACCCGACGTGCCGCAATTGATCACCGCCGATCCAGGCAAGGTCAGGCAGGTGCTTCTCAACCTCATCGGCAACGCCATCAAGTTCACCGACAGCGGCGGCGTGCTGGTGAGCATTGCACGCGCACGCACCGAAACCAGCGACCGCATATGCTTTACCATCGCCGATACCGGTCCGGGCCTGCATGATGCCGACCTGGAGCGCATTTTCGAGGAGTTCGAGCAGGCCGACGGCACGTCGACACGCACACATGGCGGGGCCGGCCTCGGCCTTGCCATCTCCAGGCGCCTGGTGGCCGCCATGGGTGGCACGATCTCGGTATCCAGCCGGCTCGGCCAGGGATCCGAGTTCGTCTTCGAAGTCCCTGCGACAGCGGCCACCGAAGCGCCGCAGGGCCGCCAGAATGCTCTCTCGGGCAGACGCGTGGTGATCCTGTCGAAGAACGCCGTCGAGGCCGACGCCATCGCCCGCACCATCCGTGCCAACGGTGGCGCGGTCGACATCGCCACCACCGCCGCACAGGCCGCGCCTTTCGCCGCCGGCTGCGACGCGATCCTGGTCGATGCAGCGATGGAGGAAGGCGACGGAAGGCTGCTCAAGCGCCTGCGCCAGAGCGGTTTCTCCGACTGTGAGGCGATCACGCTGATCGCGCCGACAGATCGCGGCATGCTTGGCGAGTTCCGCGCCAGCGGCTACGCAACCTTCCTGGCCAGGCCGGTGCGCGGCGGAACACTTTTGCGTGTACTGTTGAGCAGCCATGCTCCGAGCCTCGGCCCGCCGCAGCCGGAAAAGCGCGGCGCGCCGACACTGCGCGCCGTCGGCAACCGCCAGCGCGGCCTGTCGGTGCTGATCGCCGAGGACAATGACATCAATGCCATGCTGGCCCGCGCCACGCTGCTGAAGGCCGGGCATCGCGTCAGGGTGGTCGGCAACGGCAAGGCGGCCGTCGAGGCTGTCACCGGCGCCGCGCACAAGGACCGCTTCGACGTGGTCTTGATGGATCTGCACATGCCGGTCATGGACGGGCTGGACGCGATTGCCGCCATCCGCCGCCATGAGGAAGAAAGTGCCGTGCGGCCGGTGCCGATCATGGTGCTGTCGGCCGACAGCCAGGAAAAGACCCGCCATGCGGTGTTGGCCCATGGCGCCAGCGGCTTTGTCACCAAGCCGCTCGACCCCGAGGCGCTGGTCAATGCCGTCGAGGGCCAGGTCGTCGCGGCCTGAGCTTTCCACCGCCCGTTCCGCACCGGGCGATCACTTAAACGTAGCCGGTTGATCGTATTCGCCAGCCGACGAAGTATTGCCCACGACGTCGTATCACGGTACTGTCACAATCCTGTTGCACCTACACCGTATCCCCGTGCCAAGAGGGATGGCTCGAAGGAGAATCACTCGTGCATACAGTTATGCCGGAATGTGACACTCGGCCGAACGCCAGCAGCGCCTTGCTTGCCGGACGTAACGTCGATTCCGTCATAAAGGGCGCGGCACTGGGCCGTATAGGCAATCTTGAAGTGCGGCTCGCTCGCAACGAGGCCGAGATCGCGGCCGCGCAGGAAGTGCGCTACCGGGTGTTCTACGACGAACTTGGCGCCAGGAAGGACCTGTTCCAGGCCCATGACCGCCGTGACGCCGACCGGTTCGATCCACTCTGCGACCATCTGCTGGTTTTGGACACCACGCTTTCCGGTCCCGAACATCGCCGTATCGTCGGTACATATAGGCTGCTGCGGCAAGAAATCGCGGCCACGGCCGGCGGTTTCTATTCCGAAGGTGAATTCGAGCTGACCAAGCTCATTGCCCGTCACCCCGGCCAGCGTTTCCTGGAACTCGGCCGCTCCTGCGTCTTGCCGGAATACCGCTCGAAACGCACCATCGAGGCGTTGTGGCAAGGCATCTGGGCCTACATCAACCATTACGAAATCGGTGTGATGACCGGTTGCGCTTCTTTTCACGGCACCGTGCCGGCGGCGCATGCCGAGGCGCTCACCTACCTCGCCCACCACTGCCGCACAAATTCGGCCTGGGACGTGCGCGCGGTCTCCGGGCGCTACTGCTCGATGGACCTGATGCCGATCGAGGCGGTCAATGCCAAGGCGGCGATCGCCGCGATGCCGCCTCTGGTCAAGGGCTATCTGCGCGTCGGCGCCCGCATCGGCGACGGCTGCGTCATCGATCGCGAATTCTCGACGGTCGATGTGTTCGTCGTGATGCCGGTCAAGGAGATCGGCGCACGCTACGTCAACTATTATGGCGGGGAAGCCCAGCGCTTCGCTGCGTGAGGCTAGCGAATAGAAAGTAGCGGGAGCTATCTCGTTCAACCCCTATTCGCTATTCGCTTCCTTTTCACAAAATATCTTCCGGCCGCCTGCCGGGCCGGCTCTTGTAGGACGGAAACGACCAGCCGAATTTGAGCGCGCCGCCACGCACAAGGAACGCCGCAGCAAAACCGGCAAGGTCCGAGGCGAGCGGCGGCAGTCCGGCAAGATCGCCAAGCGTGTAAAGGCCGGCACCTGCAAGGGCCGCCGTGACATAGATTTCGGGCCTGAGCAGCACCGATGGCTCGCCGGCAAGAAGATCGCGCAGAATGCCGCCGAAAGTGGCGGTGAGCACGCCGGTGATGACGGAGACGACCGGCGAACCGGTAATCGCAAGCCCCTTGGCCGCGCCCATCACCGAAAAAGCGGCGAGCCCGATGGCGTCGAGCCAGAGCAGCCATTTCCAGCGCGATTCGACACGATGCGCGCTGAAGAAGACCAGCACCGCAACCGCGGCGCAGACCAGCACATAGCCGGAGTTGGCGACCCAGAAAACCGGCAGGTTGAGGATGACGTCGCGAAGCGTGCCGCCACCTATCCCGGTGACGCTGGCCAGGAACAGGAAGCCGATAATGTCGAGCTGCTTGCGCGAAGCCGCAAGCGCCCCCGTCGCCGCGAAGACGGCGACACCGGCATAGTCGAGAAGCGCGATGGGGTTCATGGCAGGCCAGGGGAGTAAGGGAATAGGGCAGTAGGGCAGTATGTTTAGCACGAAGCCGCACGGAAGGTGCGATTGCCCTTTTCCCTACTGCCCTACTGCCCTACTCCCTTAACTATGCATCTTTCTCAGCCTGCTCGTTTACCGGCCCCGGCTCGACCGGCGCTTCAGCGGCGGCAAACTTCGGACCGCCTTTGGCGACGCCGACCATAGCCGGGCGCAGCACGCGGTCGCCGATCGAATAGCCCGGCTGCACGACCTGGACCACGGTGTTGGCCGGGACGTCCGGATTGGGCACTTCGAACATCGCCTGGTGGAAATTGGGATCGAACTTCTCGCCTTCCGGCGCGAGCTTCTTGACCCCATGCCGTTCCAGCGCCGACAGCATGGCGCGCTCGGTGAGGTCGACGCCTTCGATCAGCGCCTTGAAGCCGGCGTCACCCGATGCCTTGGCCTCGGCGGGAATCGCATCCAGCGCGCGGCGCAGATTGTCCGACACCGAAAGCATGTCGCGGGCGAAATTCGCGACCGCGTAGGTGCGCGCATCGTGAACATCGCGCGCCGTGCGGCGACGCAGGTTTTCCATTTCGGCCGCCACGCGCAGCGCGCGGTCCTTCAGCTCTTCATTTTCCTTCAGCAGCCGGACAAGGGCTTCATAGTCGCCGTCGGTGCTGCCTTCCGTGCGCTCGGCTGCGGGCTCGGTCGCCTCGACTTCATCGGGCGCGCGTTCGTCTTTTGCCTGGTCGCTCATCGCCGTTTCCCGTCAATCTCGAATGATGTGGATTTTGTGCCCGATATCGATGTTTGGCAGCCAAAAATCAAGGGGTAAGCGATTATGGAAGCCACCGGCCAAGGCCGGACAATGGCAGGCAAGGCATTTCGATTTTAATTCAAATTTTACCTTAACTGCCGGCTTTGCTTGCCCCACAGGCAGGATGGGGGAACCATTCCCTTGCTGGAGGAGTTTCGAAGCCGACACAGGATTTTGAGACGATGACCCGCAACACGGGCGAAAAGGCAGAAGGGCTGGCCATCGAGGTCAGGCGCCAGTTGGGTGCCGAGGCGGTGACCCGCTTTCTACGCACCTTGCCGGCCTTCCGCACCGAGGCCGACATTCCCGACCGGCTCCGAGAACTGCTCGACCGCCTCGATGGGGCGGAGCGCGGTGACATCGGCTGGCGCCGGCGGTAACGCAACAATCAATCTTGGCAGCAAACCTCCTATCGGCAATAGCCGGGGAGAGCCGAACCATCTAAGGA
>NZ_RZRR01000398.1:0-4899 GCF_003998555.1 Mesorhizobium sp. M7A.F.Ca.CA.002.09.1.1
GCGGGGTCGGCGCCGGCTTGGCCGGTGTCGGCTTGGGATCGGCCTGCTTGACCGGCTCGGGCTTGACCTCTTCCTTGGGCGTCGGCGCCGGCGCCACTTCCGTTGCCGGGGTAGGCTTGGGCTTCTCCTGCGGCTTCGGCACGTCCTCAGGCTTCGGCTTTTCGATCGGGGTCGGTGCGGGCGGCGGAGCCGAGGTCATGTCGACGGGCTTGGGCTTGGCTTCCGGCGTTATCGGCTTGTCGGTATCGACACTGTTCTCACCGACCTTCTGCGCATCCGGCACAATGTCCGGGCGCTGCGTCGGCACAGGGGCCGGCTTTTCATGCATCACGGCCTTTTTGTCGCCCTGCAACGTCTGCGCAATGGCTTCCATCGGCACGATATCGACCGCGACCGACTCGACGTCGGACGACGGAAGTGCCGCCGGCGCCGTCAGCGTGAACAGGCCGAAGGTCAGCGCCGCCGTATGCAAGATCACCGATGTGGTGAGGCCGGTCTTCATCGCGCGTCTACTGGTCCTGTTCCTGCAGTGAAACCAGGCCGATGTTCTTGTAGCCGGCGGCCGAAATGCGGGCCATCACCTTCATCGCCGTACCATAGTCGGTGGACTTGTCGCCGCGGATGAAGATGCGCTCCTCATAGCCGGTCTTGGAAATTGCCTGCAGCTTGGCTACCAGTTCCTCGATCGGGATTTCGGTTTCCTGCAGGTAAATCTGGCCGGCGGCGTTGATCGAGACGGTGATCGGCTGCGTGTCGGCATTCATCGCCTTAGCCTGCGTATCCGGCAGGTCGATCGGCACGCCGACCGTCAGCATTGGCGCCGCGACCATGAAGATGATCAGCAGCACCAGCATCACGTCGACCATCGGCGTGACGTTGATCTCGGACATCAGTGCATGGTGACGGCCGCGCCGCCTGTGGCCGCGCCCGCCGCGTCCTGCCATGCCCATGGACATACCCATCTGCTACTCCTCAGGCCTTGGGGGCCACTTTTTCATCGATTTGGCGCGAGAGTATGGCGGAGAACTCGTCGGAGAACCCTTCCATGCGCACGGCTATCTTGCTCGCATCGGACGACAGCTTGTTGTAGGCGATGACGGCGGGAATGGCGGCGAGCAGGCCGATGGCCGTCGCCAGCAGCGCTTCGGCGATGCCCGGCGCAACCACGGCGAGACTGGTATTCTTGGAGCCGGCGATCGCCTGAAACGACGTCATGATGCCGATGACGGTGCCGAACAGGCCGATGAAGGGTGCCGCCGAGCCGGTGGTGGCAAGGAAGCCGAGGCGGCCTTCCAGCTTTTCCATCTCGCGGGTCAGCGCCAGGTCCATCGCCTTGTCGATGCGGGTTTGCAGGCCGAGCGGCGACTTGGCGCCCTTCTCGAAACTCTTCTTCCACTCGCGCATGGCCGCCACGAAAATGGCGCCCATGCCGGTGGTCTTGCGATCGGCGAGCGTGCGGTAAAGCTCCTCCAGCGACTGCCCCGACCAGAACACCTGCTCGAACCGGTTGAGCGCCAGCCGCATGCGGGCATAGGAAACCAGCTTGTCGACGATGATCGCCCAGGTCCAGACCGAGGCGCAGAGCAGGCCGATCATGACCAGCTTGACCACCCAGCTGGCCGAAACGAACAGCGACCAAACCGACAATTGCGCGCCCGGATCGGCGAGTGCGATATTTTCCATCGTTACGTCCTTAAGATTTTCCGGGCGAAGCTGGCGGCTGGCCCCTGGCATCCCTTGTGGTCGGTTCGCACGAAGCTACCGGAACAACCCCAAACTGTGCCGTTGTCGGCCTTTTCAGGGCAAATATTGGTGAAAGGAAGGCGTTCGATAACGCCAATCTTCACCAATCTCTTCATGAACCGTTATGGTTAAGGATGGGTTAGTATATAAGGCGCGGCGCATTGCCACGCCCGCACAGTTGTAACGCCATCATCCAAGCGCGAAGTCAGGATGGGTTGAGATTCAGGTCAGGCCGAGCCGAAAGCGGCGGTTTCCGAGAACCGGAGCGGAGGGTACTTGAAGCACCCGAGCACCGGAAGCGCAGGGAATCACCGTTTGCAGGCCGGCATCACCTGAATATCATCCCATCCGGGGCATGAATGCCGCCACCCATTCCTTGGGAAAGCGCCTTGGGCGGCCATTCTCGCCGATGATCGCCGCCTCGACCTTGGCCTCGACCAGCACCTCGTCGCCGCGCTTGAGCTGTTGCGCCATGAAGATGCGCGCGCCGGAAATCTCCTCGGTGCGGGTGTCGACGGTCAGGATGTCGTCGATGCGGGCCGGGCCGCGAAAGTCGATCTCCATGCGGCGCACCACCCAGACTATTCTTTCGCCATGCTTGCCGTCGGCAAGCTCTGTGTGGTGCACGCCGGTCAGCCTGAGATAGTCGGAGCGGCCGCGTTCGAAGAATTCGAGATAGCGAGCATGATAGACGACGCCGGAGAAATCGGTGTCGGCATAATAGACCCGCGCCATCAGCCGGTGGCCGAACGCCGTCAGCGCACCGGAAAGCCCGGCCAGCAGCGTCGCCGATTCACCATGATCGCCCATTGCGCTTCCTTTTTCAGCCCCGACGAGGCACCTGTTTCCCGCGTGACACAGCATCGGATGGCACTGTTGACGGCGATGATCAAGACTTTGATGGCGGCGCTGTTCGTGTTGGTGGCTTTGGCGCTGCCTGGCCAGACCGCGACATTCTCGATGAAGCGCGGCCTCAATCTCGACCAGTGGGTCACCTGGCCCGGCGAGGACCAGTGGGGCGACGCCAAGGCCATCCTGCCCTATCCGGAGTGGCGGAAATTCCTTGGGGAGGACGACCTCAAGGCGTTGAAGGATGCCGGCTTCGATTTCCTGCGCATGCCGGTCGATCCATCGCCCTTTCTGTCCGACCAGACCGTGGCCTTGCGTGACGATCTCTATGCCAGCGTGCTGGACTCGGTGCGCATAATCAACCGCGCCGGGCTCAAGGTGATCGTCGACATGCACCTGATCCCGGCCGGCGGCAGCCGCAAGATCGGAATGGCTGAAGTGATGGGCGACCCACGGACCTTCGACGCCTATGTCGAGATGGTCCGCAAGATGGCCCGCACGCTGGCCAGCGAAGATCCCGCCCAGGTCGCCTTCGAGCCCATGAACGAACCGATCGTGGACTGCGACAGCGACGGCACGAGCCTGTGGCCGGACCGCCAGCGCAAACTGTTCGCGGCGGCGCGATCCTCGGCTACGAAACTGACCCTGGTGCTGACCGGCGCCTGCTATTCCGCCGCGAGTTCGTTGGAAAAGATCGACCCGAAGACGATTCCGGACGACAACGTCATCTGGACCTTCCATTCCTACGATCCGTTTCTGCTCACCCATCAGGGCGCAACCTGGGCCGGAGACTTCATCCCCTATGTGACTGGCCTGCCCTATCCGCTGAGTGCGGTGCCCAAGGCACAGCTCGACGTGACGCTCGACACCATCCGCGCCAGGATCAAGGCCGAGGCGCCATGGACGCGGCAAAGCGGCCTGCTTGCCTATCTTGACGAACAGGTCGCCAGCATGGACACCCCCGACAGACTGCTCGGCTTGATGGATGCGCCGTTCGAAAAGGTCGAGGCGTGGGCGAGGGCCAACGGCGTCAAGCCTGGAAACATCACGCTGGGCGAGTTCGGCATGATCCGCCAGGAATACGGCAATTCCTATGTGATGCCCGCTGGGTATCGGGCCGCCTATGTCAGGGACATGATCGCGCGTGCCGAAGCACATGGCTTCTCATGGTCGGTGTGGAGCTATGGCGGCGCCTTCGGCATCGTCGATGCCTTCAACGGCGACAAGGCCGAGCCGGATGTGATGGACGCGATCAAATCGCTTCACTGAGGCGATTTGGATTTAGCCAAGGTCGATCGACAGGATTTCCGGCCGCATCCCGAAACGCACCGGCAATATGCTGAAACCGAGCCCGCCGGAGACGATCAGATTGCGATCGTTCTCGACGACGTGGCCATAGGCGTAGCGGTTGCCGAAACGCGATGGCACGACCGGCGAATAGCCGAACAGCCGAATTTGTCCGCCATGGGTGTGGCCGGACAGGGTCAGCGAGACGCGCCACGGCACCTTCGGAAAAATATCCGGCTCGTGCGCAAGCAGGATGATGGGCGATGCGTCGCTGACCTTGGCCAACGTGCCGTCGAGATCGTCCAGCCCGGTAAAGCCGGGGCGGTCCCTGGTCGGCAGCAGAGCGAGCTGGTCGGCGAGCCCGGCAATCCACACACCATGCCCATCCTTTTCCAGGCGCACGACATCGTTCTCCAGCACCGGAATGCCGACTTTCTCCAGGGCCTTGCCCGCTACGGTCGGGCCGGCCCCGGCGCGCTGCGCGAAGCCATCTGCCCACCAGTCATGGTTGCCGAGAATCGAGAGCACGCCGAGCGGTGCCTTGAGGTCCGAGAGGGCGGAGGCCCATTGCGACGGCGTCACCGGGCCGGTCACCAACGGCATGCCGGCGATATAATCGCCGAGCAGGACGATCACGTCCGGCTGCAGGGCATTCGCGTCTTCGACAAGTGAGGCGATCCGCTCCGGCGTCATCCATGGCCGGCAGGCATGGATATCGGCAAGCGCGACGATGCGCAGCTTCAGGCCATCAGGCCAATGCGGCGGCGTTAGCGCATAGCGTTTCACATGCGTCAGCAGCATCGGCTCTATGCCGGCCGCATAGGCGCTGAGCGCGGCAACCGACAGAATCGACCCGCCGATGAAGCGCAGGAACCCGCGTCTGGTGATCATTGCGTGGCTCCGGCAAACCATCGGAGCGAGATTGCCCCGGGATGGCACCGCCACCAGAGCCGACGAATGCGCCGGCAAACCGGCGAAGCCGAGGATATTTTGCGCAGGCCGGTCACAGATCCTTTGTCG
>NZ_RZRR01000399.1:0-4899 GCF_003998555.1 Mesorhizobium sp. M7A.F.Ca.CA.002.09.1.1
GCCCTCTTCGGCGCTGGAACGGCTGGTCGCGCTCGCTGCGGGCAAGCCGGTTTTCGCGATTGCCATTTCGCCGGCCAAGGTGGTGCGGTTGCTACCGGTGCTGAAGGAGCTTTCGCTGGTCTTCATGAACCGGCGCGAGGCCATGGCGCTGGCCGGCGTCGCCGCGAATGCCACGGAGCGCGAGGTCGTCGACGGGTTGCGATGCAGCGGCCTCGTCAGCGGCGTGGTGACGGCAGGCGGCGGGCCCATGCTGGGCTTCGATGAAGCCGGCGCCTTCTCTATCCTGCCGCCGCCACCAAGAAAGGTCGCCGACGTCACCGGCGCCGGTGATGCGCTGGCAGGCGCAACGGTCGCTGCCTTGCTGCGCGGACTGCCGTTGCGGGCAGCTCTGCGCGAAGGCATTGCCGGGGCGACGCTTGCCATCGAAAGCGCCGCCGCCGTTCCGGAGTTCACCGCGGCGAGCTTCGCGGAAGCGTTGGCTCTTGTGCCGGATGCCAGGGAAATGGCATGAGACCGGCGAATTCATAGTGCCGCGATGTTGCCGAGCGTCCGACGGACGCGCCGCATTCCGGATAGGAGACCTTGATGACCCCTGAGACCGCCCGCCCCTTCATCGACATCCACGCGCCGGTGGCGCAGGCCCTGGCCGACGGCCGGCCGGTGGTGGTGCTGGAAAGCACCATCATCACCCATGGCATGCCCTACCCCGACAATGGCGCCATGGCGGCCGATGTCGAAAAGATCATCAGCGATGGCGGCGCCGTGCCGGCGACGATCGCCGTGGTTGGCGGCCGCATCAAGATCGGGCTTTCGGACGGCGAGCGCGAATCGCTGGCGATGACGGGCGACGCGATGAAGCTGTCGCGCGCCGATCTCGGTTTTGCCGTGGCGCAAGGGCGCACCGGCGGCACCACGGTCGCCGCCACGATGATCGCGGCGCATATGGTCGGCATAAAAGTGTTTGCCACCGGCGGCATCGGCGGCGTGCACAAGGGCGCCGAAAAGAGCTTTGACATTTCCGCCGATCTCGACGAGCTGGCGCGCACCCCGGTGATTGTCGTCTCGGCCGGCGCCAAGGCGATCCTCGACATCGAAAAGACGCTGGAAGTGCTGGAGACGCGCGGCGTGCCGGTGATCGGCCATGGCTGCGAGACGATGCCGGCCTTCTGGTCCAGGCAATCGCCGTTCCGCGCGCCGCTGACCTTGCACGAGCCGGAAGAGATCGCGCATTTCTACCAGACGAGGGCAGCACTTGGGCTTGCTGGCGGCATGCTGATTGCCAATCCTGTGCCGGAAAACCAGGAAATCCCGGCTGCGGAGATGGCGGGCTATATCGACGCCGCGCAGAAGGCCGCCGAGGCACAACATGTCACCGGCAAGGCAGTGACGCCATTCCTGCTGGGAAAGATCCTCGAACTGACCGGCGGCAGGAGCCTGAAGACCAACATCGCGCTGGTGGAAAACAATGCAAGGTTGGCGGCGAGGATAGCCAGGGCATTGTAGGGCACGGCCTCCAAGGTCGGCGGGACAGAGGGGGGTGCTGTCCCTCCGCTGTGCCAAGAAGGTTGGCATTCACTTCCCCGCCCGCCGCCCCGCCTCATACGCCCGGCGTGCCCAGGCCGCCATCTCCTCGGGATCATCGAAAGCGCTGTCGGGAACGCTCCAGTAGGGCATGGCGACCAGCTTGCCGTGGCGCGAGCCGGTATAGGTCCATTGCGTGCAGCCGGCGGCCTCGAACTCGGGCGCGCTTTGCTCGTCGGCTTTCAGCATCAATTCGCCACGCAACACGATGGCGACGATGACGCCGTCGAAATAGATGCCCTTGCCGCCGAACAGTTTGCGGATGCTGACAGGGCCGAGACCCTCGAACAGTTCGGCGATGCGTTCATTGTCCATGCCGCGATCATGTCACCGGCATCTGGCCTTGTCATCGCCGCAACCAAAATCATGCTGACAGGTTGAGAGAGGTATCGGAGTTTTCCCGCCATGCCGCTTCTGCTGAAAGGGTCCTGTCGCTGCAATGCCGTGCGTTTCGAGGTGGAGAGCCACACGCCGGCGCCATTCATGCTGTGCTACTGCTCGATCTGCCGCAAGCAGCAGGGCGGCGGCGGGTTTGCCATCAATCTCGGTGCCGACAACGAGACACTGAACATCAGGGGCAAGCGCAGCCTCGGCGTCTTTCGGGCGGAGATCGAGGACGACGAGCATCCGCATTGCGAAATCTCAACCGGCGAGCGCAATTTCTGCAAGAAATGCGGCTCAGCCCTTTGGCTCTACGATCCAACCTGGCCGGAGCTTGTGCATCCCTTCGCCTCGGCGATCGACAGCGACCTGCCCATCCCACAGAGCAAGGTGCACCTGATGCTGAAATACAAGGCGAACTGGGTCGAGCCGGTGGTTGGCAAGCACGACAAGGTCTTCGACGTCTATCCCGAGGAATCGATCGCCGATTGGCACAAGCGGACGGGCATGTGGGTGGAGTGAGTTTCTTCGCCCCGTTTACGGGGAGGTGAGGAGTGATCCGCGCAGCGAACGAAAAGCCAATTGCTTGGATTTTCTAACGACGTACGCCGGCAGGCTGGGCGGAGCTAACTCTGGAGAGGCTGGCGCTGCCCCTCATCCGTCACTTCGTGACACTTTCTCCGCGTAAACGGGGCGAAGGAAAAAATCAGGCCGAAGCGCGTGCCTCTGCCAGTGCCTTCAGGTCGGCCGGCTTCAGTTCGACGGATTCGCCGCAGCCGCAGGCCGAGCTCTGGTTCGGGTTGTGGAAGGTGAAGCCGGTGCGCAGCGTCGTCTGCTCGAAATCCATCTCGGTGCCGAACAGGAATAGCGCGGCCTCGGGCGCGACATAGACATGAGCGCCGTCGCGCTCGATATGGTCGTCCTTGGTGTTGGGCTCGGTCACCAGATCGACCGTATATTCCATGCCGGCGCAGCCGCCCTTCTTGATGCCGAGGCGGATGCCATGCGCGTTGTCGCGGGTGGCGACGATCTCGCGCACCCGGTCGGCGGCCTTTTCGGTCATGGTGATGACGGCGAAGCGTCCCATTCTTTTTCCTTCCATTCCATGCAGGTTCAAGGCCTGCCGAATGATTCCTCACCTAAAATGGTGAAGTTTTATCCCTCGCGCAAGTGTGCCAGGCTTGACGCTAGTACCAGCCCACCGCCACCTGCGCCTCTTCCGACATGCGGTCGGCCGACCATGGCGGGTCGAAGGTCATGTTGACCTCGACGCCGGACACGCCTTCGACGGCGCCGACGGCATTTTCGACCCAGCCGGGCATTTCGCCGGCGACAGGGCAGCCGGGAGCGGTCAGCGTCATGTCGATCTTGACCGAGCGATTGTCCTCGATGTCGATCTTGTAGATGAGGCCGAGTTCGTAGATATCGGCCGGGATTTCCGGATCGTAGACCGTCTTCAGCGCCGATACGATGTCGTCGGTCAACCGCGCCAGTTCGTCGGCTGGAATGGCCGATCCCGAAACCAGCGCATTGGGCGCGGTTTCCGGGGTGGTCTCGGCAGCGATGCTTGCATCATCCATGGTCGTCACCCAAACAAATCGTCATCCGCAGAATTTGCGCGCTTTCTCAAGCGCCTCGGCCAAAGCGTCGACTTCGGCCCTGGTATTATACATGCCGAACGATGCCCTGCATGTGGAGGTTACGCCGAAACGTTTCAACAGCGGCTGGGCGCAATGGGTGCCCGCGCGGACAGCAACGCCCTGCCTGTCTATCACCATCGACACGTCGTGCGCATGAATGCCTTGCAGTTCGAACGAGATGATGGCGCCCTTGCCGGGCGCATCGCCGAAGATGCGCAGCGAATTGATGGCGCGCAGCCGCTCATGCGCATAAGTCTTGAGGTCTTCCTCATGCGCGGCGATGCGCTCGCGGCCGATCGTTTCCATATAGTCGAGCGCGGCACCCAGTCCGATCGCCTGCACGATCGGCGGCGTGCCGGCTTCGAAACGATGCGGCGGCTCGTTGTAGGTGACGATGTCTTCCGTCACCTCCTCGATCATCTCGCCACCGCCCATGAAGGGGCGCATGCCCTGGAGAATGTCCTTCTTGCCGTAGAGCACCCCGATGCCCGAAGGGCCATAAACCTTGTGCCCGGTGAAGACGAAGAAGTCGCAGTCGAGATCCTGCACATCGATCGGCATATGCACGGCGCTCTGGCTGCCGTCGACGAGGACGGGAATTCCACGCGCATGCGCGATGCGCACGATTTCCTTGATCGGCGTCACCGTGCCCAGCGCATTCGACATCTGCGTGACGGCGACCAGTTTGGTGCGGTCGGTCAGCCGTTTTTCGAATTCCTCGATGTGGAGGACGCCGAGATCGTCGACCGGCACCCAGACCAGCTTGGCGCCCTGCCGCTCGCGGATAAAATGCCAGGGAACGATGTTGGAGTGGTGCTCCATGATCGACAGCACGATCTCGTCGCCCTCGCCGATGTTGGGCATGCCATAGCCATAGGCCACGGTGTTGATGGCCGAGGTCGTGTTCGAGGTGAAGATGATGTTGTCGGTGCTTGGCGCGTTGAGGAAACGGCGTACCGTTTCGCGCGCCTTTTCGTAGGCGTCGGTCGCGGCATTGGACAGGAAATGCAGGCCACGATGGACGTTGGCATATTCCTGGCTGTAGGCGTGCTGGACAGCGTCGAGCACCGCCTGCGGCTTCTGTGCCGAGGCGCCATTGTCGAGATAGACCAGCTTCTTGCCATAGACTTCCCGCGACAGGATCGGGAAATCGCGGCGGATCGCTTCGACGTCGTAGGGAATGTTTTCGAGTTTCTGGTCCATTTCAAAGTCCTTGCCGGCCAAGGCCGAGATCCTTCCAACACCCCTCATCCGACCGAGCTTCGCTCGGCCACCTTCTCCCACAAGGGGAGAAGGT
>NZ_RZRR01000039.1:0-14398 GCF_003998555.1 Mesorhizobium sp. M7A.F.Ca.CA.002.09.1.1
CCGCAGGCACCTGCGGTATCGCCCGACAGCATTTGCATCGACACCCCAGTATCGTTCAATCGCTTGATCGCCGCCGCCGCGTCGGCGCGCAGCGCATCCTCGAAATCGAAGGTCGCGACAATGAACCCGTCTTTTGTCAGCACCGTTCCGCCATAGCCATGGTTGCCTTCACCACCGGTCCGGGCCTTCCATCCAGCCCATCCGCGTCGACCCAGCCGCCAGATGCTTCCGGCGACAGTGGCTTCGATCCCGAACCCCGGATGCTCTGTGACGGCATCGAATTTGTGTTGCCCGCCAGGAGCGGCAAAGCCGGTTATGGCCTTTGAAAACGGGTGACGCGAGTGCGCGGCCATGTCTGCCGCGATTGCCAGCATGGCCGGATCGATCGACGATGCATTGAGGAGCCGGGGTTGTCCGAGCGTGAGCGTTCCGGTCTTGTCGAACACTGCGTTATCAATCGTCGCCAGGCGCTCCATGGCCGAACCGTCCTTGACCATGATGCCGTTCTCGAACAGACGCCGCGCGGCGACCACCTGAACGATCGGTACGGCGAGGCCGAGCGCGCACGGGCAGGTGATGATCAGAACGGCAATGGCGATCGTCATCGCCCGGTGCCAGTCGCCCGTCGCCGCCATCCAACCCAGGAATGTCACGAAGGCGGTGAGATGAACCACGGGCGCGTAGAGTGCCGACACGCGATCAGCGATGCGGCGATAGTGCGCGCGACCGCCCTCTGCGGCTTCCATCAGCCGAACCATTTCGGCGAGGAACGAATCCTTCGCGGCGGCGGTCGCCTCGATCGTCAGCGGGCCGGTAAGATTGAGCACGCCGGCCTGCACGGCTTCGCCCGGCGCCACGTTTTTCGGCGCGCTTTCGCCTGAGGCCAGCGAGCAGTCGAGATCAGACGCTCCGTGGATGATCTTGCCGTCGACGGGGATCCTTTCACCGGCCGCGATCAGCAGCTGCATCCCCGGTTCGATCTCGCCAACCGGCAGATAGTCGCGCGCGCCATCGCCGCGCAGCACCATGGCGCCGCGTGCGGCCAGCTGCGACAGGCCTTTCACCGCGGTGCGGGCACGTTCGCGCATCACGTGATCCAGCGTCCTGCCGATCAAAAGGAAAAAAAGCAGCGAAACCGACGCGTCGAAATAGGCGTGGTCGCCATGGTTGATCGTCTCATAGAGGCTCATGGCGTAAGCGAGCGACACTCCGACCGCGATCGGCACGTCCATGTTCATGCGGCCGTGGCGCAGTGCATTCCAGGCCGAGCGGAAGAAGATGCCGCCGGCGAAGGCGAGCGCTGGGATGGCGATCAATGCGGAGACCCAGTGAAACAGGTCGCGGGTAGCCCCTTCGGCCCCGGACCAGACAGAGACCGAAAGCAGCATGATATTGCCCGCCGCGAACCCGGCAACCGCGACGGCGCGGATCAACTCCGAAAGCGTCCTGTCCTTTTCATCAATCTCGGGGGCGAAGAGATGCGCCTGGTAGCCGAGCCGTCCAAGCGCGGCGACGAACGGTGGAACCTCGTCGCCACGCCAGCGGACCGAGACCCGTTTCGTCGACAGGTTGACGCGGGCGCTCTCGACGCGATCGAGCGTTCCCAACGCCGTCTCGATCGTCTGGATACAAGCTGCGCAATGAACGCTCGGCACCGAAAGATCGGTTTGGCGGAGATCATCTCCAAGCGATCGGCTCGCCAGCCTGATCTCTTGACTAGACGGCAGGACCGACGTGGTGCTGCCCAGATCAAGCGCCATTTCGGCGCCCGGTGCACAACAACTCATTTCAGCGCTCCATGGGAAATCATGATCCTGCGGACTTCGCGGTAGGGCTCGGCCAGACCGGCGTCAGCGTCGACTTCGACGATCCAGACGCCATCCTTCGGCATGTGCTGGGCTGCGAATTCCTGGCCGGAGGCGAGGGCGAGGTTGACCGCCTTGTCCTCTTTCTCGTAGGCGGGATGGCGAAACAGCACCTTGACGCCATGCAAGGCAATCGGCTTGCCGACGGCGTCGGTAAGGCTATAGCGGACCTCGCCCCATGCGATGGTCAGCTTGCCGGTCCAGCCGAGCGCTGCCTGCGCCCGCCCCTCCTCGGCCTTCTTGTTGAACTGCTGGCTCGCCACATAGGTGTTTTCGACGACAAGGCCGGTCCAGCTCGTGTTGGCGAGCGTTGCCATCGTCAGATTGACCGCGATGACCACCCCGAAAAAGGCTAGGATGATGGCCAGCATGTGCCTGCCGGTGAATACGCGGGGTTTTTCAGCGTTAGCGGTCATCTGGCAGTCTCCGGCGCGTTGAAGGTGGCGGTGTATTCGTCCGCCTCGAAGCTCGCCTTGTCCTCGACACGGAACTTGAAGGTCTGCGCTGTGCCCTGGATTTGATCCGCCGGCTGGCGCACGAAGACCTTCAGCATTTTCAGGCGGTCGGGTTCGACCGGAATGGCAAAAGAACGGCCTTCCGGGATGTCGTCGCCGACCACGCTCATCTCGGCGCCCTGCAAGCCTTGAATCGCGACAACGATCGTCCTTGGCTCGGGGATCATGTTGAGCAGCTTGACGGTGTAGCCGTTGCGGATCGAGCCGTCGGACAGCGTGACAAATTGCGGATTGCGATCATGCAGCACGTTGACTTCGAGCCGATCGCGCGTCAGCAGCGAATAGAGCAGACCCAGGCCGATCAGCGACCAGATACCCATGTAGACGTAGGTGCGTGGCCGAAAGATCTTGCGGATATGGAAATGCGCCACCTTGTCGGAGAACAGGCCATCAGCGGTCCTGACCTGCGACGGGTTGACTGAACTGGAGCCGCCCGCGGTCGCCAGCATCATGTTGGCGTTGTAGTCGGACAGTGTCGCATAGGAGATCAGCCCGCGCTCCTTGCCGAGCTTGTCCATGACCCCGTCGCAGGCGTCTATGCACAGCGCGCAGGTGATGCATTCCATCTGCTGGCCATCGCGGATGTCGATCCCCATCGGGCAGACCGCGACGCAGGCATTGCAGTCGACGCAGTCACCGACCGGCAGCCCTGCGGCAAGGACCTTCTTGGCGTGGCGAGAACGCGGTTCGCCGCGCCAGTCATTGTAGGTGACGGTGAGAGAACTTTCGTCGAGCATCGCTGCCTGGATGCGCGGCCATGGGCACATGTAGGTGCAGACCTGCTCGCGCATCAGACCGCCGAACGTGTAGGTGGTAGCCGTCAGCACGGCGACAGTGATGTAGGCGACGGGTGGCGCGGTGCCGGTGAAGAGTTCGCCAACCAGCGTCGGCGCATCGGCAAAATAGAAAATCCAGGCGCCGCCGGTCGCCGCACCGATGACCAGCCAGACGGCGTGCTTCGATAAGCGCAGCATCAGCTTGCGGGCGGTCCAGGGGCCTGCATCGAGTTTCATGCGAGCGTTACGGTCGCCCTCTATCGCACGTTCGACGACGAGGAACAGATCGACCCACACCGTCTGAGGGCATGCATAGCCGCACCAGGCACGGCCGACAGTCGAGGTGATCAGGAAAAGACCGACGCCCGCCATGACCAGGAGGCCGGCCACATAGAAGAATTCCTGGGGCCATATCTCGATGAAGAAGAAGTAGAAGCGCCGGTTCGCGAGATCGAGCAGGACTGCCTGGTCCGGGGCAAATGGACCGCGAGCCCAAGGCAGCCACGCAGCCAGGTAATAGATGCCAAGTGTGATCGTCATCACCAGCCATTTGAAGCGACGAAAGTTGCCCGAGGCGCGCTTCGGAAAGATCTTTTGACGCGCGGCATAAAGCGGCTTGCGGGTTTTGGCGGAATTGACAGTTTCTGTTTCGAGCCCTGTCAACTGCGTCTTGTCACGCATGTGCAACTCCACTTTCCCAGCCAATGTCAGGGGCACCTGTCGTAAAGCCTCGCCGTAGGATAGCCTTGCCGGGTTGTGCAGATCGCATTAGGGATGGTGTCGAGGCCCGGCTCACGCCGGGCCTCGTCCGCTTGGCAGGGGGGACCGAAGAATAGGACCTTCCATTCCTATTCTCCGCCGCCAAGCGAATGGACATAAACTGCAAGTTCCTTGACCTTGATCTCGCCGAGACGGCCAACCCAGGCCGGCATGACGCCCTGTTTTGGCGCACGGACCTGTGCGGCGATGGCTGTCTCACCGGATCCATAGAGCCAGATCGCATCGGTCAGGTCGGGGGCGCCGAATTCCCTGTTGCCTTTTGCATTGTCGCCGTGACAGGCCACGCAATTCTCGGCAAAGACCTTGGCGCCGGGTTGGATCAGACTTGCATCGCGGACCTTGCCGGAAAGGCTGGCCACGTAGGCGCTGACTTGTGCGATCTGGTCGGCGGTAATGATGTCGCCGAAGGCCGGCATTTCCGACAGGCGCGTGTCCGGATCGGATGCGAAGCGGATGCCGTGCGTAATCGTCTGCTGGATCTGCTCGGCCTTGCCGCCCCACAGCCAGTCGTCGTCGTTGAGATTGGGAAAGCCCTTGGAACCCTGGGCGCCGGAGCCATGACATTGTACGCAATTGACCTTGAAAGCGGCGCCACCGGCGGCGATTGCGAATTCGCGCAGGCCGTCGTCCGCGGCGATTTCCGAGACGCTCTTGGACTCCACCGCCGAGATATATTTGCCCTTGGCGGCCTCAGCCGCGGTCAGCTCGTTCCTGACCTCGTTGCGGCTGGAATAGCCGAGCACACCCGTTGTCGCCGAGTGCAACAGAGGCCATGCTGGATAGGCAATGGTGTAGCCTATCGCCCAGACAATGGTGACGTAAAAAGTGATAACCCACCATCTGGGAAGCGGGTTGTTCAGCTCCCGGATACCATCCCATTCGTGGCCGGTGGTCGAGACGCCAGAGATTTCATCGATATGCTCGTCGCTCATGATCACTCGTCCTCGAGCGGAATGCGGGCCGCTTCGTCGGCCAGCCTTCGGCTGCCGGGGCGTAGGGCAAAGGCGATGCACCCCACGAAGAACAGCGCCATCGCAACCAGGCCCCAGCTGTCGGCAAACGCCCGCATCAAATTGTAGGTCATCAGCGTTCTCCTCAGCGGTAGCCGGCGGCTTCGTCGTAATTTTTGAAGTCGACCAGTGTGCCAAGCATCTGCAGGTAGGCGAGCAGGGCATCCATTTCGGTGACCTGTTGCGGGTTGCCGTCGAAGTCGCCGATCTTGGCTTTTGGGTAACGCGCCTCAAGGCCTGATGTGTCGGCATTGGGATCGGCCTGCGCCGCCAGATCCGCATTGGCGTGGGCGATCATGTCATCGGTGTAAGGGACGGCTACAAGCCTGTTGGCGACCAGATGCGTCGAGAAATCCTTCACGTCGATCGGCGTGTCTTTCAGGAACCCATAGCTCGGCATGATCGATTCCGGCACCACCGAGCGCGGGTCGGTAAGATGCGCGACATGCCATGCATTCGAGTAGCGGTCGCCAACTCTGGCGAGATCCGGCCCGGTGCGCTTCGATCCCCACTGGAAGGGGTGATCGTACATGGACTCGGCAGCCAGGCTGTAGTGGCCATAGCGCTCAACTTCGTCGCGGAACGGCCTGATCATCTGGCTATGACAGAGGTAGCAGCCCTCGCGCATATAGATGTTGCGCCCGACAAGTTCGAGCGGCGAATAGGGGCGCATGCCTTCCACCTTCTCGATCGTGTTGTCGAGATAGAAGAGAGGCGCGATCTCGACGATGCCGCCGACCGTCACCACGAGCAGCGAGCCAACGAGAAGAAGCGTGGCGTTCTTCTCGATGATTGCGTGTTTGTCCATCAAGCCCATTACCTGGCTCCTGATCGCGCAGGTCGGATGGCGACGGGGCTCGGCATCGGCTCCTCCTCGCGCTGGTGGCCGAGGATGGTCCTGGTGATGTTCCAGGCCATGATCAGGGCGCCGGAGAGGTACATGGCGCCGCCGATGGCGCGCAGGACATAGTAGGGGTGCATGGCGGCGACGGTTTCGGCGAAGGAGTAGACCAGGAAGCCCTGCTCGCCATATTCGCGCCACATCAGGCCCTGCATGATGCCGGACACCCACATCACCGCGGCGTAGACGACGATCCCGAGTGTCGCCAGCCAGAAGTGCCAGGTGACGAGCCTCAGCGAGTAGAGCCGTTGACGGTTCCAGAGCTTCGGGACCATGTAGTAGATCGCGCCGAACGAGATCATGCCGACCCAGCCGAGCGCACCCGAATGGACGTGCCCGATGGTCCAGTCGGTATAATGCGACAGCGAATTGACCGCCCGGATCGCCATGATGGGGCCTTCGAAGGTCGACATGCCATAGAAGGCGACGGCCATCACCATCATGCGGATGATCGGATCGGTGCGCAGCTTGTCCCAGGCGCCGGACAGCGTCATCAGGCCGTTGATCATGCCGCCCCAGGACGGCATCCACAGCATGATCGAGAACACCATGCCGAGCGTCTGCGCCCAATCGGGCAAGGCGGTGTAGTGCAGGTGATGCGGCCCGGCCCAGATGTAGAGAAAGATGATAGCCCAGAAATGGACGATCGACAGCCGGTACGAATAGACTGGCCGGTTCGCCTGCTTGGGCACGAAATAATACATCATGCCGAGGAAGCCGGCGGTGAGAAAGAAGCCGACCGCGTTGTGGCCGTACCACCATTGCGTCAAGGCGTCCTGGACCCCTGAAAAGGCGGAGTAGCTCTTGGAGCCCGGGAACGAGACTGGTATGGACAGGTTGTTGACCACATGCAGCATCGCGATGGTCACGATGAACGACAGGTAGAACCAGTTGGCCACGTAGATATGCGGTTCCTTGCGCTTCAGGATCGTGCCAAGGAACAGAATGAGGTAGGCGACCCAGACGATGGTCAGCCAGACATCCACATACCATTCGGGTTCGGCGTACTCGCGGCCCTCGGTGATGCCGAGCAGGTAGCCGGTCGCGGCCATGACGATGAACAGCTGGTAGCCCCAGAAGACGAACCAGGCGAGATCACGGCCGAAGAGGCGCGCGCGGCAGGTGCGCTGCACGACATACAGAGACGTGCAAAGCAGCGCGTTGCCGCCGAAGGCGAAAACGACACCGGATGTGTGCAACGGCCGCAAACGACCGAAATTGAACCAGGGCTGGATGTTGAGATCGGGGTAGGCGAGCTGCAGCGCGATCACCACGCCGACCAGCATGCCGACGACACCCCAGAACACGGTGGCGATCGCGCCGTAGCGGATCGGACCATCCATGTAAGCGGATGGGTCAATCGGAGCTGCTGGCCTGAACTCCGTGTTGCGCAACAGGATCGCAGTGAAACCAGCCACTGCGAAGAACAACACCCACATGTGTCGGCGGAAAGGTTCATCCACGCCGAAGCCGGCGGCCACCAGGGCCGCAAAAGCGAACACGCTTAGAAGGACGATCTCTGTGCCGAATTTCATTGCAGATCCCGATCTCGAATCTGGTGGATGCCAAATCCGCAGCGCACTAATCGCGCAGCCGCCGCCCCCTCGCCCTGATCTATGTCAGGCCGCACGATTTTGTGCGGCGCAATCAGCAGGTGGCGAATGAACGAGGAACGCAGCGCGGGCTCACTCCCTCATGGAAGGCGTTCCCTGGGTTGGGCGGGCGCAGACGCGATCGCTGAGGCGAAAGCTGAGGCTCTGCGCGCGTTGGATGCTATTGCCGATGCCCTGCCAAACGTTGTTCGGATCCCATTGGAAACGAACGCGATCGTTCCGCCGAGCCGTGGCAGATTAAGGACCATGCTTCGCCGGTATGTGCCGAAACACACCTGGCGATTGGTCACGTTCCTATCAAAGCCCGAAAGCTGTTTGTCTCGACAACCGTGACGCCGCTTCGTCGAAGGCGCGGCGACATCGCATTAAAAGGCAAACACGGCCCGCCCCGGAGTCATGCGACATGGCCTCGCCGCTTAGGGCCGCTCGCGTCCGCCGCCACAGCGCTTCTCCAGACGGCTTATGCTGTCCACCGTCACATGGCGTGCGTTCTCAATCCGAATCACCCCGTCAGCCCGCAATCGCGTCAGTTGGCGGCTCACGGTCTCGCTGGTGATTCCAAGGAAATCAGACATTTCGGCACGCGTCAGCGGCAGATCGAAGGAGGCCGACCCGGAAGCCGCATCGAGACTGGAATCGATATTCCGGGCCATCATGAGGAGAAAAGTCGCCACCTTTTCCGGAGCTGTCTTGCGCCCCAGCGTCACCATCCACTCGCGCGCCTCATCGAGTTCATTCAGCGTCTGTTTGAGCAGGCGATGCTCGAATTCCCGTGACGCCTTCATCATCCGTTCGACGGCCGCTCGCGGAAACGAACACAGCGTGACTGCTGTTGCCGCTTCCGCATTGATCGAGCTTTCCTCCTTGAAAGGACGTCCCAGAAAATCCGGTGCAAACTGGAGACCGACGATCTGCTGGCGCCCATCCGACAGGCTCTTTGATAGCTTTACCACGCCTGAAAGCACGTTGGAGTAGCTGTCGACGTTCTGTGCCTCGCCGGTCAACTCCATTCCTGACTCGATCCGGCGACGCGAGCAAGTCTTGGCGAGCCCAACCAAATTGTCTGGATCGAGCGCACCGCAGACACCGCGACGCCGTGCCTCGCAAGGGAAGCAAAGAACAGGAATGCCGGAACTATGAATGTCTTGCCGAAAGGTCATGCGTTCGCCTTACCCGATCCTAACTGCCGGCAGGATACCCATCCAGGGTAGAGAAATCCTGCGGCGGTTTGTCCATGAGCGCGGCTGATCGAGATCAGGGTCTGCTTCAGCGATGCGTGCAGTGTTCCGGCGGGCAACACGGTGAACGCGAGATGCAATCGGAAATAGCTGTCAAACTCAGCGAGAACGTCCCACGCTACACCAGCTATCCGACGGCGCCGCATTTCCATTCGGGGATCGATGCTGCCATTTACCGTGGCTGGTTGGAGACGCTGGAAAGCGGCGACGAAATCTCGCTGTACCTGCACATTCCTTACTGCGACAAGCTCTGCTGGTTCTGCGCCTGCCACACCAAGCAGACGCACCAATATGAGCCGGTGGCCGCTTATCTGCGCTCGCTGAATGCCGAAATCGTCACGATTGCCGGTCTGGTGAGCGGCAAGGCACATGTCCGTGCAATCCACTTCGGTGGCGGTTCGCCAACTATTCTGAGGCCCGATGATATGGTTGCTCTTGGAGCGGCCTTGCGGGACAGCTTCGACCTTCTCCCGGATGCTACGGTCAGCATCGAAATCGAAACCAACGACATGGACAAGGCGCGCCTTGATGCACTTGCTCAAATCGGCGTAACGCGGGCGAGCCTCGGCGTGCAGGATTTCGATCCGCAAGTGCAAAAAGCAATTAATCGTGAGCAGAGTTTTTTGCAGACCAAGGCAGTCGTCGACGGGGTTCGTTCGCGGGGCGTCGAATCGGTCAATCTGGACCTGCTCTACGGGCTCCCGAATCAGACACGCGAGACGATCTGTTCCACGGTGGCGCAGGCACTGACCTTGGAGCCAGACCGGATGGCCCTGTTCGGCTACGCACATGTGCCCTGGTTCAAGAAGCATCAGACGATGATCGACGAGGCATGGCTGCCGAGTCCCACTGAGCGTTTCGCCCAATCTCAACTCGCGGCGCGGGCAATTGTCGCCAAGGGATATGAGGCAATAGGACTCGATCATTTCGCGAAGCCCGACGATGCGCTGGCCATAGCGGCCCGCGCAGGGGTTTTGCATCGCAATTTTCAGGGCTACACTGAGGATCGCTGCCCGACACTGATCGGACTTGGCCCTTCGTCCATCGGTCGTTTTCGCCAAGGCTACGTGCAGAACATGGCTTCGACTGCCGGGTACGGGCGCATGGTTGCGGATGGCGGGTTGGCTGCCGTCCGCGGCGTTGCCCTTTCCGACGACGATCGCGTCCGTGGCTGGATCATCGAGCGGCTGATGTGTGATTTTGCCTTCTCGGCAGTCGACCTGGTGGAGCGGTTCGGCAAAGCCGGCGAGCAGCTCCTTCATCGCTCGAGGTCCATCGCACTCCACGATCCTGCCCGAGCGCTTGAATTCGATGGTGACAGTTTCCTCGTACGGACTGAAAGTCGCCCCTTCATTCGAACCATCGCGGCCAAGTTCGATACATATTTCAAAGGGGGAACGGCGAGGCACTCGGTGGCGGTCTGAGCAAAGCACAGTGCGCTCGCCGTTTGGTCGATCGGCGAACCAGCTGCGTTCGTTTTGACCGCTCATAGGCGACTACCGCATCAAATCGTCGACCGTGAACAATCCGAGCCCTAAGCGGCGACCGGCTTCGGCCGGATTTGAAGCAGGGCAATCAAGAGCGACAAAAACCCCTTCAGCCACCTGAGCAGGAGGGAGAAGTTGTAGCCGGCGGCGGCCAGGATGGCGTTGAGGGTGTCGCCCTGCTGGCCGGCGAGGTAGTTGCGGCCCATTCTGTGTTCGCTCTTGATGTGGCCGATGACGGGCTCGACCGCCGACCGCCGTCGCATCTGGCGCTTGATGGCTGGGGTGACGCGGCGTTTCTGGCCCGCGGTGAAGACCCTGAGCTTGTGGCTCTGCGGTGCGTTGTGGCCGCGATAGCCGGCGTCGGCGAGGATGCGGCCGATCTCGTTGCCGATGGTCTTTTCCATGTCGGGGATGACGCTTGCCAGCGTGTGGCCGTCATAGGGATTGCCGGGCAGTGCTTTTGCATGCAGGGCGAACTGGCCGCCCCTGGAGCGCTTCAGCGTGGTGGCCACCGACACCTTCACCCCGAACTCGTAGGGCGCATGCGCCTTGCCCTTGCCGATGCATTCCACCTCGTGTGCGTGCAGGCTGTAGATCTTGCGGCCGCGCTGGCGCTGGCGTTGCTCGAGAACGGTGGCGGCCTGGTAGAGCGGCCATTTGAACAGCGCGTCCAGCCCCTGATCGCCGGCGATCTGGCGACCAATGTCGCGAATGGTCCGGCCGAGATAGGTCTTGAGCTTGCGTAGCGCCTTGTTGGCCCGCTTGAACTGCTTGGCGTGGGCATAGCGCTGGTGGCTGATCAGCGCCAGCTTGCCGACCCGCACATAACTCTGGCGCAAATGGAGACCCGTCCTCTTGGCCAGCCGCACCAGCCGTTCGCGTGCCCGATGGATGAGCTTGGCGTCGGTCGGGAACATGACGTTCTTCGGCTGCACGGTGGTGTCGACGATCACCTGGCGCGTGTCGGCCGGTTTCATCGCCCCGGTCTTGACCGCGAGGCTGAGGCTCTCCTGCAACAGCACCATAATCCGCTCCTCGCCCATACGGCTGCGCCAACGCGTCATCGAGGAGCGGTCGAACGGCAGCGTATGGCAAAAGAACGTCTCGCCGGTGAGATACTGGAAATAAGGGTTCTCCACCCAGCGCTCGCACAGCACCTCATCCGACAGGTTGAAGGTGTGCTTGAGGATCGCCAGCCCCGCCATCAGCCGGGTCGGCAGCGGCGGCATGCCGGGGCCGTCCGAATAGACGGCGCCGAAACGCTCCTCCAGCACCGGCCAGTCGATCGCCTGCGCCAGCCGCACCAGCTCGTGCTTCATGTTGATGATTTGGTCGAGCCGGGAGCGGAACAGGTCCTGCTCTCCCGTCTCGCGCTTCTCGCGTGGCCTGGACATTCGCTGTCCCCTCGATTCGCCGCCGCCGAACCGAGTGAATCACGCTCCGCGCCACAAGGGAATCGCAAAACCGAATTGCAGGAAAACAGCGTCCAAATACCGCTAATCCTGCAATTCCAAAGCCGCTATCCGCCTCAATCAACAGGCCAGATCAATGGCTTGCGGATAGTTCACGGCCGACCAAATCGAAAATGCAAACTTAGGCTGTTGCGCGGTATCTCCTTCCACATCATCTCTTGCGCATACCTGCATTCCAAGGTGTTTGATCCTATGCTTCGCGAGGAGCAGGTAGGTCGCGACAGCTAGGCAATGTTCCAGCTGCCCTAGCGGAGGAGTCACGATTTTCCGGCAAGCTCCGTCGGCAGACGTTCCTTTCTGGCCTTGGCAAAGGCTCGGTCGCCTTCCAGAAACGCCGCCAGCATGAAAGGGATGAGTTCTGCCACGGTTTCAGACTGACCATAGGTCTGACGGTAAAGTGCAGCATACTCCTTGAGTGTTTGGCTCAGCTCCGCGCTGACGGTAATGGTGATCTTCGAAGCTGTTCGGTCCGGAAGTTTTCCAAGTTTCAGGTCAGCCATGATAACTCCTGCTCAACTGGCGTATGGCCGCAGCACGATGTCCTTGTGCACGATGACGCGCAGTGGCCAACCTGGGCGGACGACGATGGTGGGCTGGATATTGAGGTTTTTTTCGGTGATGCGCTGGCCGGCTCGACTGGCGTTCTGCTGGGCTGATTCCCGGATCGCCTTGACCAGATCGCTCTCGTTTTCGCCGAGGCTGAATTCTGTGCCGACACCGAGCAATGTGGCAAGCGCCACTCCCTTGATCATCTGCCAAGTGTGGAAATCGACTTCGTCTTCCAGCCCTGCGTAGCCGGCGGTGTCGCTCGCGGGCAGATTGTCGATTTCGGCCGACGAGCCGTCGGGCAGCAGAATGCGCTGCCAGACCAGCAGCGCTCGCTTTTGCCCGAACGCGACGACGCTGTCGTAGACGCCGATAAGACGTGAGCCCTGCGGAATCAGCAATATGTTGCCCGTGACCGTGTCGTGCACATTTTCGGTGACTTGCGCGACGACAAGGCCCGGCAAATCGGAATTGATGCCGGTGATCAGGCTGGCGGCAATCACGCTGCCAGCCATCAGTTGATATGGCGAGATCGGCGTCTGCAGCGCATGCGGATTGTAGATCCCGCCAGTGCTCCGCTGGCTGAGAAAATCAAGCTTTCGCTGCTGATTGTTCTGGTCGCCTTCCGCCGCCGCCACCGAGGCTGACGCGCGTCCTGCTTCGGATTGGGGAAGCGCCTCAAATGGATGCTGAGCAGTTTGCACGCTCTCTCCGACATCTGTCTTTTGAGCTCGATTTTCGACGCGGAAAAGCACCCGCGATTCACGCGCTTCGATCGCCTGCTGCGCTAGACGCTGCTCCTCGGCCGAGATGTCTTGGCCCGGCACGATGCCGAGCTGGCGCTGCCGCTCGAGGATGGGGCGGCCGAGGTCGCCCGGCAAAGGTAGCCCAAGGACGGGAGGCTTCGGCTTCATGCCGGAATAGTCATGGGGAAGCGTATCGAGCCCCTCGGCGGTTGGTTTGCGCTCAGTGTTGTAGAGATCTTCCGCCTGATCCCTGATGCGAAGGGCCGGCCCCTGGAGGGCGATCATGGTAACGCCGAAGACAGCGCCGGATCCGAGCGCTGCGATCGCGATGATCACACCGCGCCTGAACCGCACCACGCGGCGGGGAGAGGCCCGAAGCTGCAGTTCCTCGGGATCCAGTTTCGGCGGGATGCCAGAGCGGGAATTTTCGATCATGAGTCCTCACCTCGCCGGCTGCCGCGAAAGAGCGAGATCCGCCGTTGCGGTTGCCTGCCGTCAATCCTGCTGATGCGGATCACCTGCTGCCGCTTGGTGCCGAGGCGAAGTTCGGCCGCGGCGAAGAGCCGATCGACGATGTAATAGTTGCCGCGCACGCGATAGTTGACGAGCTCGCTGCTCCCATCTGCGCCGACGATGAAGAGTGGTGGCGCCTCGCCCTGATCTATGCGACGAGGGAACTCAATATAGACCTTGCTGCCGTCGTCGAAGGCTCGCGTCGGTCTCCAGGGCGGTGTGTCGCCACTGATTGAGTAGCGAAAGCGAAGGTTTTCGAGCGCGATATTCGACGCGACCGGTGTAACTGCCTCGGCTTGAGCATTGCGCTGGCGAAGCGCGATGATCTGGTCTTGGCTGTAGGTCCAGGAGATTGCCGCCATTGCGGTCTTCTCGGTGCTTTGAAGCTGCAAATGATAGGTCCGCCGGTCCGTCGTAATGACGACATTGGTGGCAAGACCCGGCGCGAAGGGTTTTACCAGAACATGGGTGCGCTGATTGTCACCGGTGCCGCTTGCGGTATCGCCAATGACCCAGCGCACGGTGTCGCCAGCCGACACGGCGGTTAGTTTCTCGCCCGGCTGCAGAGCGATGTCGGTCACGCGCTCCGGCGCGGCATAGAGTTGATAAAGCGCGCCATCGGTGAAGGGGTAGACTTGCACGGCATTAACATACCCGTACTTGGTGGGTTGCTGGGTCGCGGCTTTGTTGGCATCAGCGACGCGTTCTTCAGGGGGGCGCTTGTCCTCGGCCTTGCCGGGCTCGGGCTGCATTTGGCCAGGCAGCGGCAGTGGTTTTGGCACCTCGACAATTCTAATCGGCCTCTCCGGCGCCTTTTCGATCGCGGCCGGTTTGAAGTCGGCAGCGTCATAGGAAATCTCAGGCGGCGGCACCTTCTTCGATGCACAAGCGGAAACGACCGCTGCCGACACCGATAGGATCAGCACGGCACGAATC
>NZ_RZRR01000003.1:0-31071 GCF_003998555.1 Mesorhizobium sp. M7A.F.Ca.CA.002.09.1.1
ATCCATGGAAGTCCTCAGCGGCTTGGAGAAATGGTTCGGGCAGTGAGTTCGAGATAGTCCTCGAGTCCCTTGCGTGGAGCTTTCACGATTCGGGAGAATGAATCATGGCAGGCCGTTGGAATGAGTGTCGATGATCCGCCGCATCAGCGCGGCGACGTCGCGCGCATTCGGCGGATCGGAGTGGATGCAGACGGTGTCGAAGTCGACCGGGCGGATCGTGCCGTCTGTCGTGACGAGTTCGCCTCGAGTAAGCGCCCCCATCATGCGGTGCTCGGCAAGCGTCAGGTCGATGGCCGACTGGACGCGCGGGATGATCAGGCTGCCGCCGGGAGCGTAGGCAAGATCGGGAAAGAACTCGCCCACGAAGGCAACGCCGAGTTCGGCTGCCGCCGTCTCGTGACAGGTTCCCGCCATGCCGAAGAGAGGGACGCCGAACGGCTTGACCGCCGCGGCAATTGCCCGGGCAGTGTCGACGTCGTGCGCGGCCATGCCGTAAATGATGCCATGCGGCTTGACATGGCTGAGTTGCCCGCCCTCGGCGGCCAGCATCCCTGTCAGAGCACCGATTTGATAGAGGAAGGCAGCTGTCAGTTCCTCCGGCTGAAGTCTCATTTCGCGCCGGCCGAACCCCTCACGATCGGGAAGGGAGGGATGCGCGCCGACCCGCTTGCCATGCGAAAGGGCGAGCCGCACGGTCTTCAGCATCGTCCATGGATCGGAGGCGTGGAAGCCGCAGGCGATGTTGGCGCAATCGATATGAGGCATGATGCCGGCATCGTCACCGAAGCGCCAGTTGCCGTAGCTTTCGCCCATGTCGCAGTTCAGGGTGACCATGGTTTACTTGCCTCAGCCCAGAGTGTTCAACGCCCAGCCGGGGGCGATGTGCGGGAATTCCGGCGGTGGTTCGCGCTCATGCAGCAGTCGAAGCACGCGCGGCGGCGTCAGTGGCAGCTGCCGCACCGGCTTGCCGATGGCGCGTGCCACAGCGCAGCCGATCGCCGCGCCCACCGCCAGGATCGGGACCTCGCCCGCACCCTTGGTGCCTAGAGGCCCCATCGACGGCGCGCCCTCGTAAAGGTCGGCGGCGACCGGAACCACATCCTGCGCCAGCGGCAGGCGATAAGTCTCGAAATCGTCCTGCGCGATGCATCCGTCGGCGGTGAGCGTCACCTCCTCGTGCAACGCATAGCCGAGCCCCTGTACCACGCCGCCCTGTATCTGGCCCAGGATGGCGCGCGGGTTGAGCGCGCGGCCGACATCTTGAACTACGCGATAGGCCAGCACCTCGACATGGCCGGTGTCCGGATCAACCGCCACCTCGGCCTCGTGAACGACGAAGACGGGAATGTCGAGCGCATCGATGAAATGCCCCATCGCGCAGCCGGACATTGCCGGAGTGTTCCTGGCGGCAAAGGCCCCGCTTCCGGTGATCGGGCCAGTGGTTGCCTGTGCATGGGCGACGACAGCGGGGATCGACATGCCGGAACCGGGACGTCCCGTGATCTCGACACGACCGTCCCGCAGCACCAGGTCTTCCGGTCGGGTCTGGAGCATCTCGCCGGCGGTCCGAAGCAGCTTCTCCCGCACTTCCGCGCAGGCGGCGATGCTCGCGGCACCAATGGACACGGTGGTGCGCCCACCGCCAACGCCGACATCGAGACCGGCGGCATCCGTATCGGCTTCGCGCACGATCACCTGGTCGGGAGCAAGCCCGAGCTGCCCAGCCACGATCTGCGGCAGGGATTGCACCATCGTGCCGGATCCGATCTCCACACCCGAGGTGACCAGCGTTGCGCTGCCGTCGGCGTTCAAATTCACCGTCGCCGCCGAAGGCCCGACGAAAACGAACCATGTGCCGACCGTGGTCGCAATTCCATAGAGCCTGCCGTCGGCCTCGGCCTCTGATGTACCGGTGCTGGCGCGCAGTGTCTCCATGCGATCGAGCATCGGACCCAGCACGTCGGCCTCGAAAACCTGCCCCGTGGCACCGAGATCGCCATCTCCCAGGACATTTTTCTTCCGGAACTCCATTGGGTCGAAGCCTAGCGCATCGCAGATTTCGTCGGTGTGTCGCTCCAACGCGAAGGTGTTGTAGACGCCGTTGCAAGCTCGGAAAGCGCCGTTGGGTGGTGTGTTGGTGTATACGGCGCGGCTGACGAGCCGCGTTGCGCCAACCCTGTAATTGCCGCCCAGCGTGTGCGCCGTCATCGTTGTCAGGAAAACCTGTTCGCCGCCATACGCGCCGCAGTCCATCAGCACGACCGCCTCGCGTCCGGCGATGTATCCTTCGGCGGTGACAGCGGAGCGAATGCGGATTTCCGCATTCTCGCGGCAGAGGCAGGTTGCCATCTCTTCCTGCCGGGTGTTTTCCAGGACCACCGTGCGCCCGGTCATCCGCGCCAGAAGTGCCGTGATCGGCTCGATGGACGCATCGAATTTCAGGCCGAACCCGCCTCCGACAGGCGGCACGGTGACCCGCACACGCCCGGGCGCAAGCTGCATGACCCTTCCGGTGACGTTGCGAACTGTCCAAGGCACCTGCGTCGAGGTCTGGATGTGAGCACGGCCGTCCTCCCAGGAGCCGATGGCAACGCGCGGTTCGAAAGGCACATGGCTCTGCCGGCCGACGGTGAAGCTGCTCTCGACAATGCGTATGTCGGGACGGGCGAAGGCCGCATCGACGTCGCCGCGGCTGGATTTTGCCTCCCATGCGATGTTGCCGGCACGTGCGCCGCCCTCGGTGATCACCTCATAGCCGCGCCAGCCCTCGTGGACGAGACGGGCGGCGGGCTGGAGTGCCTCGGCCATGGTGGACACCGGTACCAGCGGCTCGACCTCAAGCATGATGGCGGCAAGCGCCGCCCGCGCCTGCTTCTCCGTTTCGGCGGCAACGACGGCGATCGGCTCGCCGTGATAGCGGATGGTGTCGATGGCCAGGAGCGGATGGTCGGCAATGCCGATGCCGTAGAGGCCTGGCGCGTCGGCGCCGGTCGCCACCGCGCGCACGCCAGGACAGCGAAGTGCCGCCGAAAGGTCGAGCTTGCGGATACGCCCCGCGGAAACGGTCGACCGCAGCAGCACGGCATGCAACATGTCGGGGCGAACCCGGTCGTTGGTGTATTTCGTCCGCCCGCGCAGCTTGTCCTGCGCATCGCGGCGGGGAAGATTCATCACGGTGGCGGACAGCTCAGACATGGAGGCCTCCCACCGACTGGCCAGCCTTCCGCGCTTGGTCAAGGCAGTCGGCCACGGTGTCGACGATCCGCTCATATCCGGTGCAGCGGCAGATGTTGCCGACCATCGCGGCCTTGATGTCGGGACGGCTCGCATGCGGATTGTCACGCACGAACGCCGAAAGGCTCATAACCATTCCTGGAAAACACATGCCGCATTGCACGGCATCGGCGGCCTCTAGATTGGCCTGGAGCGGATGCAGCGCCTGGTTTCCGGAGCTCAATCCCTCGATGGTCGTGACCGCGCACCCCTGGACCAGGCCAATCGGCTTCAGGCAGGACGGCACCGCTTCGTCGTCGACATGCACCGTGCAGGCGCCGCAGAAGCCTTCGCGGCACACGGCTTTGGTCCCCGTCAGGAATCGTTCCCGCCGCAAGATGTCGACGAGCGGCGTCATCGGATCGCCGTGAAAGCTGCAGTCCTCGCCATTCAGCTGGAATGTCACAACCATGCCAGGCCCTCGGTCTTGAGAAGTGCGGCAACACCGCGCTTGACCAGCGGCGGAAGAACCTGGCGCCGGTACCAACCCTCCGCTTCCCTGCCGTCGCGGCCCTGAAAATCATTGTGCTCTAGTGCAAGCCCGGCAGCGCGCTCCGGATCGAGCGCGGAGGCCTGGCTTGCCCTCATCGCCTGTTCGAGCGCCGTCCAGCGCCGCGCTACCGGCTCCACCGAGCCGACGGCGATGCGACATCGTTTGTCCTTGTCCACCGCAAGCGAGACGACGGCGACCGGATAGTCGCCAGCCTTCCGAAGCGGCAGGCGGATATGCGCGCTTGCGACAAGGTCGCGGCGCAGATGAATTCTCGTCACAATCGCCTCTGCCAGCAGCGCATGCCTGTCTTTGAGGAAATCCGAAATACCGATGAGTTTTGGGCCTTCGAACGTCTCCAGCTCCACCGTCGCCTCACAGACGAGAAGCGCAGGGGCGAGATCGGCGGCGGCAAAGTCGAGGGCACAAAGGTTACCGCCCACGGTGGCGACCCTTCGGATACCGGGATTGGCCGCGTTCTCCGCCGCGTCAACCAGACCTTCGAAGCCCGCTGCCCCATGCAATGCGCGGCCAAGGACTGCGTGGGTAACAGCTGCGCCGATCACGACATGGTCCGAGTCGATTTCGACCTTGGACAAGGCCGGTATTCGGTCGAGTGCGACCACCGCGTCGGGAAGGTCGACCCCGCGTTGGGGATCACGCATCATCCAGGTGCCGCCTGCAAGCACCACCGCGCCCTGCCGGCGTGCTGCCATTGCCTCTTCAAGTGTGCTGGCCGCGGTGAACGATCGTCCCACGCCTGGTGCCATCTGTCATACCCCTCGGAGCAGCCAACCTTCGCGGCGCTGCGACATTGTTGCTCCAGCTTTAGGTTCCTGTGAAATAGTAATTCTTTGAATATGGTATCGAAAAAACAGATAACTCTGGCATCCCGCGAGCGCCCGCAAGATTGCGGCGCGCTCGCTGGCGCTCAGACCCAGTGGGTGACGGTCCGTTTCTCAAAACTCTCCCGGAACTGGGCGGTGGTTTTGGGAAGTAGTTCGCCGGTCTCCCAGTCGAGGATCACGGCATAGTGCCGAACCGCATCGAGCGTATCGATCTCGCCGGAGCGGTATTTGCGCGCGACCTCCTCGGGATCCATGCGTGCCCAGCCCTTCCGTTTCGCCCGGATGTCGGTACGGCAGGCTTCGGTCGCCGTCTCGTCGATTTCGTACTGGCACAGGTCGCGGTCGATTTCGCGGATCACCACACCGTAGTCAGTCCTGGCACGCTCCAGGGAAACGTAGTCGTCGATCACGTCCTCCATCACCTTGCGGGGCTCGCGCTGCAGTGGATCGCCGAAACCACCGCCGCCGGCCGTCGGACGAGCGAACTGGTCGCCTGTGTGGACGGAGTAATCGGAGAATACGGAGCCGAGCCAGATCTCGGTCTCTTCTCCGGCGCGCTTCATGGTCAAGCCGTGGGGCATCGACGGCAGGCCTCCTTCGACACCCCAGACGACAGCACGCTCGCGGTCGCAAATATAGGACATGACGGCATTTTCAGCCTCAAGCAGCAATGAGGTCTTCTGCACGCCGACGCCGCCCCGCCACTTGCCGGGCCCGGCTGAATCCTGCTTGATCTGGAACTCGAGCGTCCGAGTGGGATTGACCCGCTCGTTGCCTTCGTTCGGCTGCGACATCAGCCCGGTTCCGAAGCAGGCGGTGGTGACATCGGCACCATCCTTGCCGTTGCGCCCGCCCCAGCCGCCAGGCAGCCATTCGTAGAACATGAAGATCGGCTTTTCGGGTTTGCGCGCATCCCGTCCCCCGGCCAGCAGATATTCGAGGTTGAAGGCGCAGGCGATAGCGCGTTCGGGCATGATCTTCGACCACATCTCGAAGATCGCGTTCATGATCTTTTCAAACGGCATCAGGAACCCGGTCACCGCCACCGGCCATTCCGCGCTGACGATGCTGTTCTTCGGCGCGGTCACCTCGATCATCCGGTAAAACCCGCTGTTGAGCGGGAGGTCCGGAAAGAAGGTTTTCATGCCGGCGACCACGGCCGAGAAGGTCGCGCCCGGTGCGGAATTATACATCGAGGCAATGGTCGAGTGGCTTCCCGTAAAATCGTAGTGGATCGTGTCGCCCTTGATCGTCATCTTGATGCGGATCGGGATCATGCCCTCGCCGGCACCGAGATCCCGGTCGATGTAGTCGACCGTCTCCCAGGTGCCGTCGGGCAGCTCCGCCAGACGCTTTCGCACGGCACGTTCGACGTAGTCCTGAACCTCCTCCATACCGCGCATGACCTGGCCGCGCCCGTACTTCTTGACCAGCCGCAGCAGTTCGCGCTCGGCCGCCTGCGTCGCTTGCGCCTGGGAATGGATGTCGCCAATGATCGATGCGGGATCGCGCGTGTTGGCCGCGATCATGTTGGCAACATCGGAGCAGAAGCGGCCGCGCTGGAAAAGGCGCAGCGGCGTTATCCGCAGCCCTTCGCGGAACATGTCGCGGGCGGTGACGTCGAAGGAGCCCGGCACCGAGCCGCCGAGATCCGACCAGTGTCCGTTCGACTGGGAGAAGCCGATCAGTTTGTCTTCATCGAAGATCGGCCGGACGAGCCGAACGTCGCTGAAATGCGTACCGCCGGCATAAGGATCGTTGATTGCGTAGACATCGCCGGGTGCCATATCGCCTTCGAAGACCCGGATCACTTCCTTACACGTGTTGTGCAGTGTGCCGACATGGACCGCGATGTCGTAGTTGCCCTGGGCGACGGAGTTGCCATCGGCGTCGTGCAGGGCGTTCGAAAAGTCTCGGTTGTAGATGACGAAGGAATAGCAGGTGCGAAGCATCTGTTCGGCCATCTGGTCGACGGTGGTGATGAAGGAGTTCTTCAGCACCTCGAACGTTACCGGATCGAGGCCAGGGCCCGTTTCAATCAGCTTTGTCATGTCTCAGCCTTTCGTCACGATGAGAATGTTCAGGAAGCCATCGACGGTCGCGCTCATTCCCGGCGGAACCACGGTGGTGGAATCGAACTGTTCGACGATGGCGGGTCCCGCAAAGGCAGCGCCGGCGCTGAGTTGGTCGCGTTCATAGACAGCCGCATCATGAGATACGCCGTCGAACCAGACGCCGCGGCGGCCGAGCGGCTCGGGCACATGAGGCAAGACTTCGTGTCG
This sequence comes from Mesorhizobium sp. M7A.F.Ca.CA.002.09.1.1, assembly GCF_003998555.1. Classification (NCBI taxonomy): domain Bacteria; kingdom Pseudomonadati; phylum Pseudomonadota; class Alphaproteobacteria; order Hyphomicrobiales; family Phyllobacteriaceae; genus Mesorhizobium; species Mesorhizobium sp. M7A.F.Ca.CA.002.09.1.1. Next base: position 6,894 of record NZ_RZRR01000003.1, read on the forward strand.
CGGTATCTCGGCTTTCGGGACGATGCCGATCGCCTTGACCGCGATGCGGAAGATCGACACCGGCGCCTCTTCGCGGCGGTAGTTGAACTCGCGTTCGTGTTCGTTGTGGAATGCCTCGATCAGCGGGCAGATGCTCTCGATCCGCGCCGGGGCTGACACCGCGAGCGAGCGCCATTGGCCCTGGTACATCATCTCGACCGTGCGCTGCAGCGCCATGTCTTCCTGCGCCACGCCCTCATGGCCCAGACGCTCAACCGCCTGTTTTTCCATCAGAACAAAGGCTGCCTGCATCTCGGCGGGCGAGACAGTCGAAGCATCGGCCATGAAGCTTTCGGAGAAATCGTGCTGCACGTCGACGAGAAGGCAACCGAGCGCGGAGGTAACGCCGGGATTGGGCGGTACGATCACGGTTGGAATCGAAAGCTCCTTGGCCACCGCCGCTCCGTGCAAAGCGCCAGCACCGCCGAATGCGACCAGCGCAAAGTCGCGCGGGTCGTAGCCTCGGCTGATGGAGAGAAGCCGGACGGCATTGCCCATATTGGCGTTGGCGACGGCGATGATCGCCTCGGCCGCCTGGTGGAGTTCCATGCCGAAGGGTTCCGCTACCGTCTCCTGAACCGCCTCGGCGGCCAGAGCGGGGTCGAGCGTGATCTTGCCGCCCGCAAGGCTGGTGCCGAGACGGCCGAGCACCACATTGGCATCGGTGTTGGTGGCAATGAGGTTGCCATTCTTGTAGCAGGCCGGACCTGGAAAGGCGCCAGCGGACTGCGGCCCGTTGCGCAAGCTGCCGCCCTCGTCCTGCCATGCCAACGACCCGCCGCCCGCACCGATGGTCAATACCTCGATGGAGGGGAAGCGGATCGGATATCCGAATTCGATGTACCAGTCCTTTGTGATGCGCGACTCCCCGTTCCAGGCCAGCGAGACGTCGGTGCTGGTGCCGCCCATGTCGAAGCCGATCGAGTTCGGGTAGCCACAGAGATTTCCGATGAAGCGGCTTGCGATGGCGCCGGCGGCGATGCCGGATCCCGCGAGCCGGGCTGAGAAATCCTTGACGCTCGCGGGCGTCATGACCCCGCCACCGCTGTGCAGCAACAGGAGATCTCGCTTGTATCCGGCGTCGGCAAGCTTTTCTCCGAGACGCGACACGTAGTCGACGACGACCGGGGCGCAGACGGCGTTCGCCATGGTGGTGGAAAAACGTTCGTGCTCGAAGATTTCCGGCATCACCTCCGAGGAGATCGAGACCGGCAGATCCGGCATTGCCTCCTTCAGGATCTCACGCATGCGGCGCTCGTTGGCGCCGTTCACATAGGAGTTCATGAAGCAGACGGCGATGGACTTGACCTGCCGTTTCTTGAGAATCTCCGCGACACGGCGCGCGGCCTCTTCGTCCAACGCTTCCAGGATCGTGCCCTCGGCACTGACCCGTTCCCGGACGGTCAGCCGGTCGCGGCGCGGGATATAGGGCTTGGCGACATCTTTGTAGGTGTCCCAGAGATCTTCCTTGTTGGCGCGACGGATCTCTACAACGTCACGAAAACCCTCGCTGCAGACCATTGCGGTGCGCGGCAGACGGCGGGTGATCAGCGCATTGGTGGCGACCGTCGTACCATGAGAGAACATCGTTACCTCCGAAAGATCGATGCGCCCCTGCTCCACGCCATTCATGATGGCCTGCATGGGATCGTCAGGCGTGGAGGCGGTTTTTTCGATGCGGATCGCTCCGCTGTCTTCGTCCATGATGCAGATGTCGGTGAAAGTCCCTCCGACATCGACGGCAACTCTGATTCGGCTCATGACAGTTCCTTCGCAAGGTCTTGCGGGCAAAGCCCCGCCTTCGTCGCCCCTTGCCGGGGAGACGTTGCATGAATGGTGGAATTGGCCCGGATTTCGTCGGGACTAGTGGCGCTCTCGCGAGGCCGAAGAGCCGCCCGCCCGGTTCGCTGCTTCGCGACGGGTATCCGTCGGTGCGCAGCCGAACCGCGTCCGGTAGTGCTTGCAGAACTGGGACTGGTCGGCGAAGCCCCAGCGGTAAGCGATCTCGGCTACGCTGCTGATGTTGGTCACCGACATCAGCTCCTCGGCGCAAAGTTCAAGCCGGGCGTCGCGGATGAAGCCGTTGATCGACTGGTTGCTGTCCTGAAAAAGGACCTGCAGGTAACGCAGGGAGATGCCGCAGGCATCAGCCACCGCCTGCGGGCCGAGGTCGGAATTCTTCAGATTGTCGCGAATATACTGCTCGGCACGATGCAAATGGCCGGCCCGGATCGACGAGATGCTGCTGTCCAGCACGCGATCGTCGCTCACGATCGACAGGCACAGCATTTCCAGGATGTGCCTGCCCATCATCTCACGAGCGACTTCAGTGATCTCATCGAGATGACCGATCGTGGTTCGCACCGTGTCGAGGAAGAGCGCGGCGATGCCTTGGGTCGCGTCGAAACTGAGCGCACTGAGCCGTTCGGCGGATCCGATCCGTGCCCGAACGCTCGATGATGGTACCTTGAGGACCCACAGCGCGTTTGGCTTGCCGTGCCAGAATTCGTAAGGCGCATCTCCCCGCTCGACGAGAAAGCCCCCCGGCCTGCAATTGACGGTTCTCGACCCTTGCGAGAAATTCACCTCCGACATCTCCGGGATCGTGATGAGCAGGCTGGCGTCACGCTCGTTGAGGAAGTGGCGGCGGTGGCGACGATAGCTTACGGCATCGCAGCGCATTTTAGACACGCTGACGAGCCCAAGCGAGAAGGTTTCCAGCGTGCCTGAAAATTCGCGACGGTTCCGATACTCGGTGTCGAGCGGAAAATAGGCTTCGGTAACAGCGGCTTGCCAGGCATCACCGCCTGCGGGACCGCCGATCGTATCGACGACGTATTTCATTCCCCGACCTTTCTGGTTGACCCGGTTGTCCCGGTGTTGTTCCGAAGATTACAGGAATTCACCGGCGCGTATTGGTCAAAAACGAATAAACTTATGTGGTCGGTTGGCCCAGGACCGGAGCTCGCGACGGTTGCAGTTGTCGTCACGATCAGTGTGCAGCTGATCAAACCAGCCTTGGCGCGCAAACCGCCAGCCGACTTGGAACCATGCATTCTTTTCGCACACTCATTCAGGAAAAGTTGTCGGCTTCCAGATGTGGGCGGAAATGATGTCCTGCAGTTCCGTGCGTACGGAAGAGTGGCAGCAGCGTGTAGCGGCGGAAAGCGACAATGTCCGCCTCGTCCTCAATCGAGAGCACCCTCGATCTCGGTTCCTTCGGACCAGTCGATAGATCGGCGACCGAAGCTCGCCTCTTCCACTTCGCAACCGTCTTCCGGTTGATCCCGTAGCGCTTGGCCAGCCCCTCAGGTTCTCTTGACTATGCTGTATCGCTCGACGGACCGCCTCTGTCGTTTTGGCGCTCCCATGCAGAACTTGGCCCATAGCGCATCCTTTCATTCGGGAGACAAGGATGCTCCATAAAGCCCGGGATCAAACATCTAGGATCATCAGATCCAGCACCAAAGAAACAGAGGGGCTGTCGGCAGGGAACATGCAGACCATGAGCGACTGGTTGTCGGCTTGTCTCCGACTGCTCTGCGTCAGAATCACCTCAAAAGCGAAGTCGCTTGGCTAATCCGTCATTTCTGGCGAAAGGCGGAGTGGAACGACACAACCAGCGGGCCCAGAATGTAGTCGAGCGCGGTGCGTTCCTCGGTGACGATCATGACTGACGCTGGCATGCCCGGATAAAGCGCAATCTGTGGGGCTGCTGCCAATTCCACCGGATCGACCGCTACGTCGGCAAGATAGTAGGGAAACCCGGTCTTGCTGTCGGTAATGCGATCCGCCGAAATGCGGGAGACGCGGCCATGAATTATGGGTATTGAGCGCTGCTTGTAGGATGTGAAACGAACTTCGGCAGCCATATCGGGTCGCAGGTTCGATATGTCCTCGACGCGAATCTGGGCCTGGACGATCAGCGAATTTTCGGTCGGCACGATATCGAGGATGGTCTGGCCCGGCGAAACGATCGCGCCTATCGAGAAGACGCTGAGATCCATCACCTGGCCGTCATACGGCGCGCGCACCTCGGCTCGGTCCATGGCAGCCTGGGCGGCAAACATCTTGGGCACGAGGTCGGAAAGGCTCGATTGCGTATCGATCAGCATGGCCGACAGCTTGGCTCGGCGCTCATTTGTCAATTGTGCGATCTGGCTTTCGAGTTCGGCTTTGCTCTGTTGGCTGCCGCCGATCGCGCCGAGGTTCTCATCGATCAGGCCCTGCAGATCCGAGGCGGATCTTTCCAGCTCCAGGATGCGTGGGCGGGTCGTCAATCCGGCCTTGAGCAGCTTCGACAGGCTGGCCTTCTCGTTGATCGTCGATTGCAACTGGGCATGGTAAGATTCGACCCGAGACTGCTTGCCCTGGATCTGCTCCTCGAGTTCGGCAATGCGCCGCTCGAGGATCTGCCTGGCGCCGGCCATCGAGGCGCGTTGGCTTTCCAGATCGGCGATCTGGTTTGCCATTGCATCCCTAAGGTAGTCTTCGTGCTCTTTGAGAATGTCCTTGGGAAAGGCAACAACCTCGCTGCCGTCCAGTTCGGCTCGGATCCTGGCATCGGTTGCGCGCAACAGCGCATATTGCTGGGCATAAAGATTGAACTCGGACCGAATCCTGGTGTCGTCCAGCTTCAGCATTATGTCGCCCTTCCTGACGACGTCGCCATCCTTGACGCGGATCTCCTTCACCGTACCGCCGTCGAAGTGCTGTACGCTTTTGCGATTGCCATCCACCTTGACGATGGCGTCGGCAAGCACGGCGCCGTTCAGCGGGGCAAAGGCCGCCCAGCCGCCAAAGATGCCAAAGAAAGCAACGATGATCAGCAGACCTATATAGGCCGGCACCCGGATCGAATCCGGGGCCAGAATACCGGCGTCGCCAGGCAGGCTCCGGTAGGTAAGCGCGCCGTCGCTCATCGCTCTCTCCAAACACGGCTCATTGCGTTGCCACCGCCATTGGCGCCGCGCGCTGGTTGAGGAGCGCCACGATCTCGTTTCTCATGCCAAAGGCCTCGACGGCGCCATCGCGCAACAGGAGGATCTTGTCGACATTCGCCAGGGTCGAGGGCCGGTGAGAGACGATGATCACCGTACTGCCGCGGCGCTTGAGTTCGATCGCGCAGTCGCTCAGCGCGCGGTCGCCATCGGCATCGAGATTGGAGCTGGGCTCGTCGAGAATGATCAGGTTCGGAGTTCCGAACACTGCGCGGGCAAGAGCAATCCGTTGGCGATATCCTCCTGACAGCACTGCGCCGCCTTCGCCGATCTGCGTCTCATAGCCTTGCGGCAGGCGGATGATCATCTCATGCACGCCGGCGAGCCGCGCGGCCTCGATGACCTCCTGGTCGACATTGGTCTTGAAGCGGCCGATGTTGGCGGCGACGGTATCGGAGAAGAGTTCGATATCCTGCGGCAGATAGCCGATGTGGTCGCCGAGCGCGTCGTGTCCCCATTGCGACAGGTCGGCGCCGTCCAGCCTGACGGTACCACGGCTGGGTTGCATGACGCCCGCGAGATGACGCGCCAGCGTCGACTTGCCGGCGCCGGAAGGGCCGACGATTCCCAGCGTCTCGCCTGCTTCCAGCCGGAACGATACGTCCCGCAGAAGCACTTTCTGCTGGCTTGCAATTGCAAAGCTGACCTGCTCAACCGAAATCTTGCCGGTGGGCTTGGGCAGGTTGAACGATCTTTCGCTCTGCGCGCCCCCGTCGACCAGCTTCTCGACCCTTGCCAACGCCGCCCGCCCCAGGATCAGGCTGCGCCAAAGGCCGACGATCTGCTCGACCGGCTGTAGCCCCCGGCCCAGCAAGAGGCTCGCGGCGAACATGGTGCCGCCGGTGATCTGCCGTTCGATCACCAGATAGGCGCCGAGGCCGAGGATCAGCGACTGCATGGTGAGCCGCAGGAAACGGATCAGACCCGACATCAGTGCGGCGCGATCGCTTGCCTCCGCCTGGCGCCGCAGCGCCAAATTGCGGTCGCGTCCCCAGCGGCGGATGAGGCCGTCGATCATCCCCATGGCGCGAACGACTTCGGCGTTTCTGAGGCTCATCTCGGTGAAATTATAGTTGGTCGTCGCCAGGTCGTTGGCCTGCTTCAGCGGCGAACGCACGATATATTCGTTTAGCACCGCCATGGCGACCAGAAGCAGCGAGCAGCCCAGCGCGAAGAAGCCGAGCCAGGGATGCAGCAGGAAGATGATGCCGATGTAGATGGGCGACCATGGCAGGTCGAACAAAGCGTGGATGCCGCTGCCGGTGATGACCTGCCTGAACGTGTCGAAGTCTCGGATGGGCTGGCTCGGCGACGAGCCGGGCGATGGGGTCTCGACCGACGCGGCCAGGACTTTTGCCGACAGCAGCCGGTCGAGCCGCGCACTGGCACGCGTCAGGATGGAGGCGCGCACCAGGTCGAGGCCGGCCAGCGAAAGAAAGGCCGCCAGCAACACCAGGGTCAGCATCACCAGCGTGGTTTCGCTGCCGCTGGTAACGACCCTGTCGTAGATCTGCAGCATGTAGAGTGGGGACGCGAGATAGAGCAGATTGATGGCCAGGCTGAACGCCGCCGCTACCAGGAAATAGCGGCGGCAGGCCCGAAGCGCATCCTTCACAATTCGAGATTTGCTATCCACGTCCAGAACCCCACTCGATACGCATCAGGCCAGGTGGGCCGCCGCTGGCGGCGGCCTTTTGGTTCACACCACGAAGTCGCTTGAAATTGCTCCATTGCCAACGCCCGTCAGCGTGAATTCCGCCGGATTGTACGAAACGGCGGTATGGCCTTGGCCGTCATCGGCAAGCTTGAAGCCGTTCGCATCGTAGCTGCCGACCAGATGCAGCGCGGTACCGTGGGTGCCGTCCGAAACGGTCAGCGTTCCGCCGCTGCCATCCTGGTTTGCCTGGTAGACGGCCGTCGTTCCCGCGCCGAACAGGATGTCCTCGAGCTCAAGCCTGTCGTCATTGGTGATGCCGCCGATCCGCCCGCTGAAATCGAAGGAATCGTCGAGCTGCAGCGTGCCGGCCGCATCGTGCGCGAAGGTGACATCCGTCGACGAGGCGCTGCCGAACTCAAGCTTCGACAGGTTGCCGATCGTGGCATCGCCGTCGCCGGTGACCTGGCCATGGATGACTATGTCGCCGCCATTGGCCAACAGCATGCCGGAATTCGCCAGCCCGCCGGTGATCGTCAGTCCACCTGAACCGGTCGCCTCCAATGTTCCGGAGTTGGTGACGACGCTGCCCCCCGTATCGATGACCAGCGCATTCGCGCCGGAGGCGATAATGGTGCCCTGGTTGTCGAGGCTCAGCATCCCGCCGCCCAACTGGCCGGCGCCCGATATCGTGTTGTCGACATTGACCAGAGTGACGTCCGGCCCCGTGCCGGAGATCACGTTGGCGGCGCTGTCGGACAACAGTATCTGCCCGCCGCCCTGCAGGGTCACGCCATGCTGGATGATTTGCAGCAGCGTTTCACCGCCGGTCGAGTCCAGCGAGATGAGGCCGCTATTGTTGATCATGCCGCTCAGCGGCAGCAAGGCGCCGTCGCCGATCGTCATGGTGCCGGCATTGTTGACCACCGGCGTCTGGTCGAAGACGAAATTGCCTGCCGTCAGCGCGCCCGAGTGCACGCCATCCAGCGTGATCGACTGCCCATCGCCCAGCGTGATCACCGCGTTGCCGTGGGCATCGTCGGCGATATGGGTCTGCAGGTCGGCAAAGTCCGCCAGTCCGTTGTAGCCGATAAGGTCGATCTGGTCGGCCGCGGCGTCGAAATTGTGCACCGTGTCGGCACCGATCGGCTGCGAGAAGACGAAGAGGTCGTTGCCGCTGGACCCGGTCAGGTAGTCGTTTCCAGACAAAGCAAAGATGGGCGAACCCTTGGCATAGATTTCCACGTTGTCCGCGATGGTCATGGTCCCGGTGGTCCCGTCCTCGTTACTCCAGGTCCCGGTCACGTTGAGCACGTGTGCACCGGTATAGGTGACCGGCGTCGTGACGGTCAGGGCGGAAACATTCGTGGTTGTTGCGGTCCAAGAGCCGTCCGCGTTGCGGGTGCCCCCATCGATCGTCCATCCGTCGGGGACGTCACTAATCGTGAGCGTAATCGCGCCATCGTGGCCGGCTGGATCGGTAAGTCCCAAGTTCACAGCCTCTCCGGCAATGCCGGCGGGCGCTGTGACACCGATGGATTGGACAATGGTACTGCTGCCTGTCGTAGCGACCACAAAGAAGGTGTGGGCTCCGGTGTTGTTGCCCAGGTTGGTCTTAGCCCCGCTCCAGGTGCCATCGCCATTCAGCGTCACGGCAACTGCGTGGGTCGGATTGTCGACGTCCCAGTACGCGCGTATCGTCACACCGGTATTATAGTGCCCGGAAAGAGTGAAATTGCCGCTTTGCCCGTTTTCCTTCGTCGCTGCGTCAAAGGTAAAGCCCTCGAATACCGTGTCGTTGCCTCCGGAGCCTGTGTTCAGAGCTGCATCCGTATAGCTTCCCGAGCTCACTGAAACGGTCGCGTTTCCGACAAAAGTCGAAGATGCGGTGAACGTTGCGACATAGGTTTTGCCGGTTGGATCTGTGGCGTCTATGGTCGGCCCGCTGGTGATCGAGCCGCTGCCTGACGTCACAATGATGTCGGCCGCCGTGAAACCGGTAGGGACTTCGCTGAAGACAAACTTTACCTGTGATGTCCCGCCTGCCGGCAGGTCTGGGGCGATGATGTCGACCGAAACGGTCGGCGCCTTGGTATCGTAGGCCTGGGTGGCATTGACAGTGCCGGTCCCCGAATTGCCCGCCGTATCGGTGATGCCAACCTGGTTCACTGTTACACTGATCGTGCCGGCATCGACGTTGGCCGTCGGGGTCACGGTCAGGTTATATACGTTGCTGGTGCCGACTTGCGTCAGCGCACCGACCGTGCCGCCCGTTACCGTCACGTCCGCAATGGTCAGCGTGCTGCCAACGCTCTCGCTGGTGGTGAAGGTGTAGAGGACACTGCCACCGGCAATGTTGGCCGTCGCCGCCGGCTCGTCGTCGGTGATGATAACCGTCGGCGCCTTGGTGTCGTAAGCTTGCGTCGCCTGGATCGCCACCGTGTTGCCGTTGCTGGCTGCATCGTTGGCCGCGCCTGCCGCCACATCTACGGTGATGATACCGGCCTGCGTATTCGCGGTTGGGATCACATCCAAGGTGTAAACCGTGCTGCTCACCGCGGTGAACGTACCCTTGGTACCGCCTCCCACAACGATATCTGATGTAACAAATCCGGTGACAGGCTCGCTGAAGGTGAAGGTGTAGAGGACATTGCCACCGGCAATGTTGGCCGTCGCCGCCGGCTCGTCGTCGGTAATCGTCACGGTCGGCGCAGTTGCGTCGATGATCTGCGCCGTCGCCGTGCCGGTGCCGACCACCAGGTGTTCAAAGTTGCCGCCCAAGGTGCCGGTGATGGTCGCGGACAGGCTTGATGCGTTGGGGGTTGCGATCACCAGTGTGCCAACGGTCTGGCCGTTAGCGATGGTGATGTCGCCATGGTCGGTGTGGACCGTGGTGACGCCTTGCGAGGCGTTGCTCAACGTCGCCGTGAAGGTGACGTTGGTATCGTGATCCGTAACGTTCGACGTGCTGAGATTCACCGTCGCGTCGGTGGTGGTGTCGGTGACGTTGGCCGTCGCCGTGCCGGTGCCGATCACCAGGTGCTCGAAGTTGCCGCCCGCGGTGGCGGTGATGTTGGCGGTCAGGCTCGATGCGTCGTTGTAGACGTCCTCGCCATTGCCCGAGGCGATCGTCAGCGTGCCGGTGGTCTGGCCATCGGCGATGGTGATGTCGCCCTTGTCGGTGGTGATCGTGGTGACGCCATGCGAGGCGTCCGACAGCGTCGCCGTGAACACGTAGTTGGCGACCGCGCCCTCGGCGACCGTCGAGGCGCTCAGGTTGACCGTCGCGTTATCAGTAATTCCATTGATCGTGACCGTTACTACCTGCGCTGTCCCGTCCGCAGTCCGAACCGTGAATGTGTCGATCAAATGATCGCCCGCGTTGAGTTCCTGGACCGCACTATTCGTGTTGTCGAGCGTATAGGTCCAGGTGCCCGCCGCGTTCATCGCAAAGGTGCCGTAGCCGTGGTCAGTTGCCCCGCCGGCACCAACCGCCTGGAACGTGTTCGCCAGATTGTCGACGTCGGTATCCGTCAGCGTGCCGCTGACACTCGGGGTGCCATTGATAGCGCCGCCGGCCTCGACGACCGTGCCGGCAATGGTGCCGGAGATTACAGCCGCGTCATTGGTGCCGTTGATCGTGACCGTTACTACTTGGGCCGTGCCGTCCTGTGTGTGGACGGTAAACGTCTCGGTGAGATGCTGGCCGACGTTGAGACCCTGCACTGCCGCATTGTTGTTGTTGAGGGTGAAGGTCCAGACACCACCCGCGGTCATCTGGTAGGTCCCATACCCATGATCGCCCGCGGTTCCGGGCGCGACCGCCTGGAACGTATTGGGCGTGTTGTCGACGTCGGTATCTGTCAGCGTGCCGCTCACCGTCGGCGTCCCGGTGATGGCATTGGCGACACCGCCAGCCTCGACGACCGCGCCCGTAGAGACGCCGGAAATCACCGCGGCGTCGTTGGTGCCGGCGAAATGTACCGTCGCGGTTGCCCAGCTGAGCGTTCCATTGCCGAGCCGGACCGAGTAGATGAAGCTGTCAGTCAGGTACTGTCCCGCATTCAAGCCCTGTAACTGTGCCTTGAACGCCGCTGACAAGGTAGTCGCGTCGTATCCCACGAGTCCGTCGGACGTAATCCAGATCTTCGCGCCGTTATAACTTGTCTCGGAGGTGGGGGATTCAGTGCGTGCTAAGTCTTGGGTCAACAAATCAGCGGCGGTGTATCCATTCATTGCGCCTGTGTTGTTGATGCCATTGTCGACTGACCAGAGGGTCTTGGCATTCCCGCCGAGATCGTTGGCCATCACGTTCAGGAAGACGGATTGGAAACTATCATAGGTAAACAGGTCATCCTTCGCCTGCGGCGTGTTGGAGAAAGACGTCGTGGTGCCGCCGGCACCGGTGACCTGAGTAGCCATTTTTCAACCCCCCTTTTAAGAACAGACGCCTCATCTGTTTTTCTGTTTTATCGACAGTACTGAACGACCGGCTGCTTCCAGCCGAAGAAAAACCGCGCGAATCCAGGCAGGCATGAATTTTCGCCCTCATCCAGGCACACCGCCGCGCCTGGAACAGCCGCCTCAAGCTGGCCATTCACGGACGGATATTGACCCGATGCTGCTGGACGCGACGACTGGTCGTCACGCTACGTTCCCTACCCAACCTACATCGTCAAACTCGTGGCTTTCGACCACGAACTTTAGATGCTTCTTATATTAGGAGATTATTAACTCTTATAGAGAGGAAGCGTCAACGCCCAACTTGGCCGAACAGTTAATAGTCGAACATAAGGGGAGCCACAGTCACTAGAATCGAGTTGTGAGATCGAACAGGCGCACGCCCGATATGAGCCAGGCGGCAGACGTGCGGCTCAGCGTGACCAGAGCCCGCCAGCGCACCACCATACCAACACCGCACCTTGATCGCTGAGTACTTTTCGTGCAGCACGCCAACCCGACAGCCAGCCAGTTCGCTTGAACGGTCGGGGATTCAACTGAGATCACTTAACGCGCCGGACAGCCGGGAAGCTTCATGCCTTGCTCACGGAGATCTTGAAGCCGGGCAACTCGAACATCTGTCCCACACGCTCCGTAGCACTTCGTGAAACCTCGTCGTTCGGTACGTGCGACCACACCTCCTCGTTCAAGGCCGATTGATCGCCCGAGCGCTGTCGCGATCGGTCTCGTCAGGGATATATTCGCCGGCATTGGCATCGAAGCCGGTCCAGCCGCCAGCCTCGTAAGCCCTGCGGCGTTCGGCAAGATCGACCGATCTGGATTGCCCCAGAATTTCCTCGGCATTTGCAATGAGTTCATCGTCCACCCTGGCCGTGACCAACGTGCCGCCGCGGCGTACGCCCTCCGCATACACGTGGGCATCGTTCTCGGGCACGCCGGACTCCGTCAGAGCGCCGACAATGCCTCCGACCGCACCGCCTGCCACCGCCCCGGCAACGACACCTGTCGCGGTGGCGGCGAGCCAACCCGCCGCGACCACAGGTCCGACGCCCGGGATGGCCATGACCCCCAGCCCTGTCAGCAATCCGCCGGCACCGCCGATCACGGCTCCAATCCCCGCGCCAGCCCCGGCATCCTCGGCAGCCTCCGAACGGTCGCCCTCGTACCAGTCATCCGAGTTGTTGGCGACGATGCTGATGTTCGCATGCGGGACGCCCGTGGCTTCCAGTTCGCGGACCGCGTCGGCCGCGTCGTCATAGTTGTCGAACAGTCCAGTTACCGTTTTCATTGATTTCTCCTGATCCGTGCTCACTTGCTGGCGGCAACGACGTTGCCCTGATAGTCCAGGCCGACGGCGAGGCTTTCGCCTGCCTTGGTGGCATGGCCCCGCCAGATGCCCTGGTCGTCCTTGGTAAGCTTCGACACGTTGGTATAGCCTGCACCCTCGATGCGGCTCTTGGCCTGGGCTTCGGTGAAGCTGTTTGCGCCGGGAACGAGAGCGGCGGCATTGGGGGTATTGTCGGTCTTCACCGCCGGTGTTGTCGCTCCCGTGATGGCGTCCTGCCCGGCTGCGATCTTTTCGATCATCTGCTGGTGCGTCTTCAGCGTATCGACCGTTTGCTGGGCGAATGTCTTGAGCCCGGCGTTGTCGCCGCCGCTGGCATAGGTTTCGAACAGCTTGACGGCGTCGGCATGCGCCTTGCGCTGCATGTCGACATAGGCTGGATCGATCGGAGCCTGCGCATTCTTGAGCTTGTCGAGATCGCCCTGGTGCTGGGCATCAAGCGCCGGCGGCACTTTCAATTTTTGTTCGCCGGCCACCGTTGCCAGCTTGGCATTGGCCGCGCCGTGATCGCGGATCATCATCTGGGCGAAGTCCTTGATGCTCTGGTCCTGAACCTTGCCCAAGGCAATCTGGCTCGAGTCGACTTCGAACTTGCCGCCGATGGCAGCCTTGTCGACGAAGGCCTGGGCGCTGTCGGCAGCAAAAGCAGGCACGGCGAGAAAAATGGAAGCAGCGGCGAGCGATGCGAAAAATTGTCGTGTTTTCATCGGCTTTGTCCTTGCCTGGGATGCGTCGCCCTAACAGGCCAAGATGCGCTTTGTTCCGATACCCAGACGACATGCCTGCAGGCCCGGCAGCACCACGATCCACGCATGAGGCTGCCGGACTATCTCGCGTGAGATCTGCCACATCGACGGAAAATGTGGAGAAGTGACAGGCGACAGGAACGCCGGCACCATGAACCAGCGTGGCTGCAAAAAAGCCGTGGTCGAGACAAGCAGTTTCCAGGCGCCGCTATTCTACATGCAGCATGGGTTCGAGGAATTCGGCAAAGTCGAATTCGGAATTCCAGGGCACGCACGCATCTTCCTTCGCAAGGACCTGTTGTAAGTCTTGGGACGGGCGCGCACGGACGGCCAACGGCTAGTTGTTTCAAACGCCAGGTGCTCTGGAACAAATCGACGGTTGCGGAGTTAAAGCGCGTCGCGACGCGCAGTCTTGCAGCGGCGTGTCGAATAGAGTGCATCCCGCTGGAGAGGCATGTGCGTACTGGACATTTCAGAAAGCCGATTGTCATTCAACCTGGCCGGATAGACCGCGACAGGGTTGTGGTTTCGGTGTCGGACGCAGCCGAAGTGCTGCTGCGGGACTGGCCAAAGCCGACATCCGAGAGGCGTCTTGCCGCGATCAGAGCGTGCCTTGCCGTCATGCGAGGCGAAAAGCCGACAAGGGCGGCACGACAGGCGTTCATCGTTGCGGCCAAGGACGCCAGGATTCTGCTGAGCGAGCAAGTCTGACCGTGGTGGGTCGCCTCAGCGCATGCAAGCTTGGTTCCGCCGGCGCCTGCAAGTGCGATACTGCCGAGATCGGTTCGAAGGGGAGAGATTATGGCTAAGGTTACAGGTCTCACGGCTGCCGCGGCCAGAGGCGAAGTTCAGGCAGGAGCAACGCACGACAAGACGCCGGGGTTCGATCCCGCCATTGCCCCGCTTGAGACAGACGCAGAGGCCGCGGACACACAAAATCCGGTCGCTGAGACAAGTCCGCCGCGCACTCGTCCAAAATTCGAAAACGATGCCAGCTTTGCCAATGCCATGCGTCCGGTCGAAGGCGAGCCGGAACTGCGGCCTGGCGGCAACTGGCCGGTGTTGGTGATTGCAGCTGTCGTTTTGACAGCAGCCGTGGTCTTCCTGGCGGCAAGCATGCTGCGCTGAGACTAATCCCGACGATGCAGCACCCACGACCTATTCCTGGAGGTCCGGCGCGTCCTTCATGCCTGAGAGTTCAGTCATTGGGCACAGCAGCCGCGGTCGCGCGGGATCGGAGATGTCGAGCTTGTCCCAAGGAATGCGGTATAGACCGTCGCGGCGGCGTAATCGGAAAAGATCCAGCACCGCCACGCCTATGGCCGAGGCCGAAAGACGCTCGAAAGCAGCGTAGACCCCGACGTGGAATTCGGTGACGACGAAATCGTCACCATCCCGTTCGGCGCGGATCTCCTCGATATAACCGACATTCTTGCCGCGCTGCGAGAGTACGCGCCGCCCCGCCAGATGCTCGAGATTGACCGTAATCATCATCAAGCTCCCGGAATGCGCCCGATGATATGGTCGCGCAACCAGTCCTGCCAGGCGAAGATCGACGTTTCTCGCACATCGATGTCGAACTCGATATCGATGCCGATATCTTTCACCTTGCGCCAAGCGATCCGATGAGGTTCGCCATGCTGCGTGCCGCCCAGCTTGACCGCGAGCCGCGCCATCCAGCGCCCGGGCCGTGCGCCGAGGCGACGCGCCAGGGTGATGGAGCCGAGCTCGATGGCAATGATCCGAGGCGGCTTGCCAGGCCGCAACTGCGCCACCAAACCGTCGACCTTACCGACCTTGACCTGCTCGCGGTCGACCACCTGCTTGTCCAGGAGATCACGCAGCAACTTCATCATGTGCCTCCGAATATCTGCAGCGGGATGGTCACCACCGCCAGTACGAAGCCAAGCGCGATGATGAAGATGACGGCGGCATTTGACAAAATGCCGTTGCGATGCTCGCCGACATAACGTTTGTCGTTCAGCAGAAACAGGAACGGAACGACGGTCAGCGGAAGGCTGGCAGCCGTCAGCGCCATGGAAAAGATGGTGAGCCTCAGCGGGTCAAGACCAAGCGCGATGGGAATAGCCGCCAACAGTAATGATATCGTGTAGATGGCGCTGAAACCCGGATCGTCGCGCGGCTTGCGATCCTCGCCCCAATTCCAGCCGAACCCTTGGGCCACAAGATAGGCCTGTTGCAACCCGACCTCGAGCGCAGCGCCGAAGCAGGCGATGGCGAGAGAAGCAACAAACAGCACGAAGCCCCAGAAGCCGAATATGGGGATCAGCATCAACGGCAGTTGGTGATAGTCGTCCACCTGGGTGACGCCATGCGTGGCGAGCACGAGAGCGGCCACGATCAACACGCCGATCGAGATGGTGCCCCCGAAGGTCATGCCCAACCCCGCTATGGCCCGATTGGCGCCGAGATAGCTTTTGTCCCACCGGTCCTCGATGGCCCCCGAGGAATAGAACATGAACAGGTAGGGCGATATCGAGGCGCCCAGAATGCTGACCGCCATGAACCAGTAATTGGCGGCATCGTGGACCGGCAGCGAAGGCACGGCGCCCCTTGCGACTGCCGTCCAATCAGGTCTCAGCATCACCGCTCCGACGACGAAACACAGCGTCACCAGACCGAGAAACGACACGCCCTTCTCGATGACGCCGAACGTGCCTTTCCAGAGCAGCAGCCACGCCAGCAAAGCCACCGGCAGTGCCCACCACTGGAAGCCTATGCCCGTGGCAAGTTCGAGCGCAATGGCAACGCCGCCGATCTCGGCGGACAGCACCAGGAAATTGACCAGCAAGGCGGCAAGCAACGGCCATAGAAAGACGTTGAAACCGAACCTTTCGCGGATGCCGTCGGAGATCGTGTGATGGCTCACGGCCGCGAACCGGCCGGACATTTCGACAAGGAAGATGATGCAGACGGTGCCAAGCACCACCGCCCAGATCAACTGGAAGCCAAACATCGCGCCTGCCTGCGCCGCCGTCGCCATGGACCCAACTTCGAGGAAGCCGCCGACGCTGGTGACGACGCCGAGGGATATTTCCATGAGCTTTTTCATGGCTTCGGCGCGAAATACTTGGCGTAGGCGGCAGCGAGCGCACGCGACGCCAGCCGTAAATCCTGTTGCGCGTCTTGGACTTCCAGCCGGTCATCTGCCTGCAGTCCGGCCTCGGCACGCGTCACCGCGACCGACAAATCATTGACTGCTTTTGTCAGAGAAGCTTGCTCGGTGGGTTCACTGGTTTCGGCGGACCGGATTTGCGCCCCCGTATCTACGAGCGTCTTGGCGATCGATTGCAGCGTGTCCACCGTGTATGCGGTCGGCGCCGCGCCGCCCATCCAAGCGTCGAGCAACATCGATGCGGTCTGTGCCGCGGAAGCCGCTGTTCGTGATTGCTGCTCGATCTCGTCGGAAGACGAGCATCCCGCCGACACGCACAACAGCAACAGCAAGCACAAACAATCCAGCCGGAAATGACGGCCGCTGAGGATCAAATTCGGCGTTTGGTGCGCCACAAGAATAGTCTCCCCTAGTGCCGAACGAGCGGTGGTCGGCTTGAATTGACCTAGAGCGTTCAGCGGGCGCGTCAACGAAAGCCCATCCGGCGGGGCGGCTGCAGGGCATGTGGACGCGACAGATCTCAGCCGGCCACCGCAACTCAAGCGGAACAAAGGATCGCGTGCGGAATTAGGAGCACAAGGAGGCGGCGGAGCCGACTTCAATTCCGTCCTGATCATCACGTCGACGTGAATGGACTGCTGGCACGGAGAATCCCGCAATGCCTCGTCTCATATCCTGGATAGTGATCGTGGCAGTCGTGATCGTCGCGGCTTGGCTGTGGTTCGGCGGCCATAGAGCAAGCAACGATGGCGGCAGCCAACCCGCGCCTCACGCGATAGACCAGAACGGGTAGGTCAATCCTGATCGGCCGGGCTGCGAGGGGCCACGATCCTGTATTCGTGGATCAGGCCGAAAACCTGATTTCTCACCGTCTCGCGCGCTTCGGGCTGGATGAAAGGCATTAGCCGGTCGACGCTTTCAACGAGTTCCGGCGGCAGGTCCGCCACCGCATCCGTGAGTTCGCTGGCATGTTCATACATGTTGTCCGTCAGCTTTTTGTCGAGGTCGGAAAGGATGCTCATCATCACGCTCCATGTCTGTCCTCTCCCGTTCTGTTAATGACCAGTCCGGCAGAGATGTTCCGCGCGAGACGGCGCTCAGACCGCTGAGTACTTGTGGTCAAGGAAGCATCGTTTCAGACCGCCCCATCACCGCAACGTCGTGTGGCCCGGGTCGCGTCGCCTGGCTTTCGGCGGGATCAGCCTCCCGGCATTGGCCCGTAAGCCCCTGACGAATTCCTCCACATACGGAAGCAACTCGAAAAGTACGATCACGGCCATCACGCAGACGATATAGATCAGTGGCAACTGCTGCGATTTCCAGACGATATCGAAGCGCGCGGTTTCCGGCCCCGCCCCGAACAACGCAAGAAACTGCGTCCAATGGAGGGAGACGACGCTGACCAGGCCCATCAGCGGGATCATTTCCAGAAAGCTGTGCACATGCTGTTCGATCGGCGTTACCCTGCGCGCCGTGGTTGCATAGCGTACATCCCACATCGCCGTCGCCTCGTGGATGAAGAAGGTGACGATCATGACAGCGATGACCAAGGCATTCACCTCGAGGAACATGGCTGCCAGCAACGGCACGCCTACTTCGGCGAACATCAGAAGATGGATCAAGGATTCCTTGGCGCCCGTGGTCGACTCGATATGTGAGGCGCGGTGGCAAAGCCAGTCTGCAAAGCCAGCGACAAGCCAGACGGGAAGCAGAAAGTACATAAGGATCAGCACGGTGGGACCTGACAGCATAAACGCGTCTGGCTTGGTTCGAGGTCTACTCAGAGACGAGCTGTCGATCACTGCCCAGGCATTTCGGTGTTTTCCTTGGGATTCTTCTGGACGCCCGCGGCTGGTGAGGTATCCGCCGGGGCGTTGCCACCCTGGTTCTGTTCAGGCGCGCGTTTCAGCGGCGAGGTCTGCCAGCCCATATCAATGTAGAAAAAGCCGACGACGAAACCGACAATGATGACTGCGGCTATCACCAGCGAGATTATCGCGTTGCGTCGCTCCATAGGCCTAGCCGCCACTTGGCTTGGGAGATGCAGGCTGGGCTGGCTGCGTACCTTGCTGATCGCCGCCGGTGCTGGTCTGCGGTGTCGGGTTGGTGTCCGTCGTGGGATTCTTGTCGACCGGTTGGCTGTTCGTGGTATCCGTCTTGGACTTGGCTGGATCGGCATTGTCATTACACGCCGCCAAGGCGAGCAATGCGGCCGACATCAAAAGCACTGCCCTCATGCTGATTTCTCCTGGCTGAGTTCGGGCGAAGCCGCCTGCCAATGACCTATCCGGTCGAACCGCACCGACAGCCCTTGTTTGACGGCGCTTCTGGCCAGCAGATGGTCCAGTTCGGCGTCCTCGATCGGGCTTCGTACGACCTGGCGGATGGCCTTACAGGCGAGTTCGGTCGAGACGAAATCATATCTCCTGCTCCTGGCGACAACATATTGTTCGACCAGCATCTTTACGCGCCTGAGCGCGATTTCTTCCGCGAATTGCATTTTGTTCCTCCTGCACGCCGAACTGCTGAACGGGTACGTTGTTCCAAAGATTTAAAACATGGCGCCCTGCCCATAGAAAGCCCGCGCTGCCGCGAGGGCGCGCGGGCTGATCAGGCTGAGGGAACCCGACCGTGCAGCATCAAACAAGGGGAGCGATGACGCTGCACGGCTACCGAACTCGCACAAACTTGAGTTGTTCCACCGCCATCATGAGTTGTTCACAGTCGAATGTGCCCAGAACAAAATCGCTTTTCATGGCCGGCATAAAGCCGCCCATTCAATCCTATCCGTACGGAACAATCAGCCTCGATGGTGGTTCGGCCGAAGCGAAATTCGGAGGACGTTATGACGAATGAAAAGTTGGCCGTGGTGAGGGCAAGGTCGGCACCGATGAGAAGGACAATCCCACCGATGTAGTCATAGCCGGTTACGAGGCGAGATGGCCGGCGAGGAACAAGTCATCAGCAGTTGGAGAACAAGCTGCAGGTCGCCGCGGCGCATGTGATGCCGGCAGGCACGCTGGCTGAACAGCACCGCAAGATGGCCGAGCCGGGTTCCGCATCCAAAGACTGAACAATCGGGCATCACGGCAGCAACTCCTATGTGTTGACCTGTATATCGACGGATTGCTGCAGACGCTCAGACGGTGCCTTTTACACGATTTGCCTTCCAACCTTCTTCCAACAAGGAGCAACCTCATGAAAGCGCTCACATGGCACGGCAAAGGCGACATCCGATGCGACCAGGTGGCTGATCCCGCTATAGAGGATGATCGCGACGTCATCATCAAGGTCATCTGCTGCGCCATATGCGGCTCGGACCTGCATCTGATGAACGGATATATGCCGACCATGGAATCGGGCGACGTGCTTGGACACGAGACCATGGGCGAGGTCGTGGAAGTCGGCCGCGGCCATTCGAAATTCAGGAAGGGTGACCGCATCGTGGTGCCGTTCAACATCTCATGCGGCGAATGCTGGTTTTGCCAGAAGGGGCTGTTCTCGCTTTGCGACAGGTCCAATCCCAATGCCAAACAGGCCGCCGAAGTGATGGGACAATCCCCGGCGGGCCTGTTCGGCTATTCGCATCTGGTCGGCGGCTATTGGGGAGGGCAAGCCGAATATCTGCGAGTCCCTTTCGCCGATGTCGGTCCGATAAAGGTGCCCGAAGGAATGGACGACGAACAGGTGCTGTTCCTCTCAGACATCTTCCCGACTGGCTACATGGCGGCTGAAAATGCCGGCATCGAGCCAGGCGATACCGTCGCTATCTGGGGCTGCGGTCCGGTCGGCCAGTTCGCCATCCAAAGCGCATGGATGCTCGGCGCCGGCCGCGTTATTGCCATAGACAAGGTGCCGGAGCGGCTGGCGATGGCTCGCGAGCACGGCAAGGCCGAGACGCTCGACTTCAGCAACTCCGATATTTACGACGCCTTGATGGCGATGACCGATGGCCGCGGTCCTGATCGCTGCATCGACTGTGTCGGTACCGAGTCGGATCCCGGCGCCAGTGCCGACGCCATGCTCGACAAGGTCAAGGCCGCCGTCTACCTCGGCACCGACAGGCCGCATGTACTGCGCGAAGCAATCTACTCCTGCCGCAAAGGCGGCACCATCTCGGTGCCCGGCGTCTATATCGGTCTCGTCGATCATATTCCGTTCGGCGCCGCCATGAACAAGGGCCTGACCTTCCGGATGGGTCAGACCCATACTCAGCGTTACCTCGAACCGCTCCTGGACATAGTCCAGAAGGGCGACATCGATCCCTCCTTCGTGATCACGCACCGGGCGGATCTCGGAGCCGGGCCGGATCTCTACAAGACGTTCCGTGACAAGCAGGATGGCTGCATCAAGGTGGTGATGCGGCCGCATGGTTGAGGTGTCGGGCTCTCGCACCAGGTCTGCCCTGAGTAAGTCGGCGGCCGTGGATCGCAATGGACCCGTTGGCACCTGGAACCTTCGATCGCGGCGACGGTTTGACCTGCAGACTTCACAGCGGCGGGACTACCGTGCCCCACCCGATGCAAAGAAAGGTGCTGCCATGAGCAATGAGAGTTCCACATCGAAACCCAGCGTCCGGTCTCCGAACGCCGATGGTCTGCCGCACCCGAGACGGGACGCCAGTGACACGGATGCCGGTGGCAAGCCGGAGACGCCGAAAACCGCAGGCACATCCCGGCCGTCGACCGCGCCGCTTGACAATCCGGTTGCCAATCGCAACGCCGGGCGGCCGCGTCAGGCGAGCACCACGCCTCGGCCGACGGACAAGCCCCTGGACTGATCGAAACCGGCTGTTGAAATCACGACGAGTGCGTGTCGGGACGAAGCAATGCCAGGTCGGCCAGGGTGTTGAGAAGGGCAGCGTCGCCTGCCGGCTTTGGCACGAATTTGCAGCTTCGGAAGGGTTGGGGAACATCACGCGGCCCAAATCCGGTCATGAAGGCGAAGGGGACGCCGCGAGCCAGCAATGTTTCGGCTACGGGCAGACTCGTTTCACCGTTCAATTGAATGTCGAGCAGCGCCACGTCGACTTTGCCTGCATCGATAAGTTGACGAGCCGCGGCGACCGACGAGACCGGGCCGATCACGGGATAACCCGCCGCACGCAGGCGAGACGCGACGTCTTCGGCGATCAGCCATTCGTCCTCGACCACCAGAACGCGCGGCCTGTCGTCGCTCACGGCGCCTCCTTGTGGTTTGCTGGAAACGCGATCTGGACGCTGAGGCCGTCCTTGTGGAACGCGGTCTCGACATGGCCGCCGAGCCTGTAACCAATTTCTCCCTGCAGCAGTGTCAGGCCAAAACCATTGTCCAAGGGCGCCTTGACAACAGGGCCGTCCTTTTCGCGCCAGCCAAATGTGAAACTGTCCTCCTCGATCGACCATTGCACACTGACCTTGCCGTCGGTTTTTGACAAAGCGCCGTACTTGGCCGCGTTGGTGGCCAGTTCATGAATGGCCATGCTGAGGGAAAGCCCCTGTTGCGGACCTAGTTTGACATCCTCGCCATCGAGTTCGATCCGCTCGATGCCGAATGGTTCGAGCTCCTGCTGGAGCAGTTCCCTGACCGAGGCTTCCTTCCATCTCTCCCGGGTCAGCAGGCCGTAGGCCCGCGACATGGCATGCAGGCGACCGATCAGCGCATCCGCGAACTCCTCCTTCGTATCAGAACTTTCCCGCGTGCGGCTTGCAATGCTGGCGATCACCGCAAGCATATTCTTGACCCGGTGGTTGAGTTCAGAGATGAGCACCTGCTGATGCTCTTCCGCCTGTGCCAGAGTGGTGACATCGACAAGTGTCACCACCACGCCCTGGATCCTGTTGCCCTTGTCGCGATAGGGATTGATGCGGACCATGTGGAACAGGCCCCTGGCATCGCGTGCCAGATGGTGATTCAGGATCTCGCCTGTCTCGAAAACCTTGTCGATGTGCTGCTTCAGCTCGGGGTAGTCGAGCTGGCTAGACAGATCCGTCAGCGGCCGGCCGACATCGGAGGGACGCAGGCTGAAGAAGGATGACGCCGCCGGCGTGAAGGTACGGACCACAAGGCTGCGGTCGAGGAAAATGGTCGCGATGTCGGTGCTTTCGAACAGGTTGCGCAGATCGCCGTTGACGTGGTCGAGCTCCTCTATCTTGGCCGTCAACTCGGCGTTGATCGTGTTGAGCTCCTCGTTGAGCGACTGCATCTCCTCCTTCGAGGCTTCGAGTTCCTCATTGGTGGACTGCGCCTCCTCATTGACGGAGACGAGTTCCTCGTTCGACGATTTGACCTCCTCCAGCGCGGTCTCGTATTCCTCGATCGTCGATTGCAGGCGCTCCCTGGTGTCGCGCAGCTCCCGCTCGAGATCGGCGGTGCTGTCACTGTCACGGCCGCCGCCGTCTTCCTCTGAGCGGGCCTGGGTCGGCCCCGACGGTTCGAACAGGACGAGATAAAGCGGCTCGCCATTGCCACGTTCGGTGAGCGGTTCGATCGTGAGCTTGATCGGCTGGACCCGTTCGTCGTCTTCCTCTACGATGAGGTTTTCCCGCACCACTGTGCGGCGCGTCGTCGTCGCTTCCCGCAACGCGGCGCGGAGGTCCAGTCGCAGCCCACGCCTAGCCATCGTCAGCAACTGCCGGCTGGGAATCCCTTGCGGCGCTTCGAGATATCTGCCGGTCCTGGCCGAATAATAGACGACATCGCCCTCGGCGTTGACCAGGACATGCGGCGGAGCGAAGCGCTCCAGCACCTGCGCCTCGACAGCCTGGCGCAGCGGATAACCGGCGGCTCCCTTCCTTAAGCCGGCGCTTTCAGAGGGAAAGACGCCGGAACGGCTCTCACCGATCAAGGCGGGCAGCCTGATATGCGGCGAGGCATGCTCGCGCGCCTGGAAGAGACGATGTTTCTTGTCGACAGTGGCAAACAGATTGTCGTGCTGCCCAACGCTTTCGGAGGTGCCGAGGAACAGGTAACCGCCGGGCTTCAATGCATAGTGAAAGACAGGGATGACACGGCTCTGGATGCTCGGGCCGAAATAGATCAGCAGATTGCGGCAGGAGACCAGATCCATGCGCGAGAAAGGCGGATCGCGAATGACGCTGTGCGGCGAGAAGATGCACAGTTCCCGTATCTCGTTGCTAATGACATAGCTCTCTCCGTCGCCGTTGAAGAACCGCTGTCGGCGTTCGGGTGAAAGCCCTTGCAGCAAGGCTTCGGGATAGCGTGCCGCCCGGGCCACCGCCAGCGCAGGCTCGTCGATGTCGGTGGCAAATATCTGGACGCGCGGAACGACCGTAAGCTTCTCCATGTGTTCGCGCAGCAGGATGCCGATAGAGAACACCTCCTCGCCCGTGGCGCATCCGGGAACCCAGACCCTGACGGTGTCGCTGGCGGTCTTGCCTTCGAACAACTGCGGTATGATCTTTCGCTCGAGCAACTCGAAGGCATCGGGGTCGCGAAAGAAGTTGGTGACATTGATCAGCAGATCGCGAAAAAGGTTCATCACCTCGCGAGCATCTTTCTTCAGCCAGTCTATATAGGCGCTGATGGAATGGACCTGGGCGATCTGCATGCGTCGCTTCACGCGGCGCAGAAATGTCTTGGTCTTGTAGCCCGAGAAGTCGTGGCCGGAGTGGCTGCGCAGAATGGCGTATATCTGTTCTCGCACCTTATCGATGTCGGCCGTATGGTCGCCATCTTCTTCCGCCAGCCCTTCCAGCGTGTCGAAGCCGCGGGCGAAAGCCTCCAGCTTCGCCCCGATCTCCTCGGCGGGCACAGCGACGTCGACGAGCCCGCTGGCAATAGCGCTCTGTGGCATAT
>NZ_RZRR01000400.1:0-4899 GCF_003998555.1 Mesorhizobium sp. M7A.F.Ca.CA.002.09.1.1
GACAAAGGGATCGCCGGCGGGCAGTGCCTGGGTGATCGGGGCCGCGCAGACGGTGGTGACGGGATTGCTGAGAGAGACACCGCCCGCCGATATCAGGCAATCGGCCTGCAGACCGGCCGCGCCCTGAAGCTTGATGGCGTCGGAGGCGATGGAATTGGACATGACCGAGCAGCCGGTGAGCTTAACGCTGGTGCTGCCGGAAAACAGCACCGCCTGCGACGCGGACGGATCGAGCGCGAGCATGCAAGCACTCGAGGCATCGGTAATGACGGCCACCGCCCTCGCCTGTTCGGGAACCTTTTCCTGTGTGAAGATCAGGGTGAACATCCGGTCGAGCTTCTGGCCGACGATCACCTCGACCGCTTTTTTCGCCGTATTCGGTCCGGACGCGGGCGGCGTATTGACGACGATCGTGCCCGAGCCCAGCCCGTTCGACGCCGCGGACTGGGTCGCAGCCGCGACGATCGTCGGCTTGTCGGAACCCGAAATCTGTTCGAGCGCTCCGGCATAGGCGGCTGCATCGGCCGTCGCCTGCAATCTCAGGCTGTTGTAGTACCAATAGGAGGTCTCGACGCCGAAGCCCGCAGCGCCGACAACGACCGGCAAGGTGAGGGCAAAAATGGTGGCGACATTTGCGCCCGTGCTCCGGCGCATGGCGTCCATTACAAGCCGAACACGGGTGAAGCTATTCAAGGCCATGGCTTAGATTAGAAAGCACGCATAAATGAACGAATGGCTAAAAAGTTCGGTGCATTTTTGAGCAGTGGTCCATTGGCTTCAAAAAAGAAGTGCTTCGCTGGCTGATCAACGCGCGAGCGCACTTCCTGGCAAGCGAGAAGGGCTAGGGCCAGCGGGAGGCGGCGAGAGAGAGCATCGATGTCCTAGAGCATCCGCCTGCGATAGGCAGCCATGGGTTCGCACCCGATCAGCGAACTTGCCGTCGAAGGCAGCAAACACCGATGTGTTGCTGCTCGCACTGTTGGAGAATGCAGTGGGAAGCCAAAGCTGTGCAGGATTTTCTTCAAGCGGAAAGAATCGGCATCGGCTCCGCAACCACCCCGGCCGACATCTCTCTTTGCACGGCTTGGAAAAACCTGCGCACTTCATCGCTGGCTGCTGTTCTGTCCCTGCCGGAGCCGACCACAAGATCGAGCAACTCCGACGCCTTGGCCCTCCAGAACGAGGTGGCGGTCTCGCCATGCAGGTTGCCGAGCTTGGCAGCAACCTCTCTGACCAAGAATACCTGACGGTCGATCGGGAATGCACGGATTTTTTCTGGGGACATCTTCCGAACCATGAGACTGACGCAACGAATCAACCATTGCCAACAAGCAATGGCGTAGCCGGGAAGGTGGAAACGGAAGCTTAACGGCGCTGACGTGGGTGCGGGGACGCAACGATACGCTCGCGACATCGCCTGTGCGTCAAACGCGCTTCATTGGTTGCAGTGGGGGGCAGGCGAAACGGCGGCGGCCCTTAGGCCTGGAGCGCCCTCGCCTCACCGCCGCGCTTGCGCGGCGTCATCATATCCCTGGCCATCAGTCCGCTGGCCCGGCAAAACGCCATGAACGCCCGGCAAGCATCCTCGGTCTTGACCACGTCTACCGTGGCCCCAAAGCAGGCGTTGAAGGCTTTCTGGTAGATCGGGCCCTGACGGCGCGCAGGCCAGTCCTGGAGAAAATCGAGCGCCTGTTCGACGCCGTAGATCTCCTCGACCGGCAGGCCGGGCGCGGGCGCTATGCGCACCGGCACCTCGAATTGCAGTCTGTCCATTTCCTGTCTCCCGAACTGGCGCCACCGCAGCAACGCCGTTCGTCGTCAAAAGTTGCTTTGACCGGCTTTTGGCCCAGAAATGTGTCGTCACTTGGGTCGCTGAACCGCCCATGCAAGGCGAATATCTCGAACTGTGCGGGTGCATCGGGCAGTTCTTCCTTGAACCTTTTGCCCTCAAGTGCCAAATCTGGGGAGATCTTCACGTCGGCTCTCTTGCAGGGCCCTACCCGCTACACGGACAAAATGGTCACCTATCTCGACGCTGCCACGGCCCCGCTCAGAAATACCGGCCAGATCCGCCTCTATGGCGAGGACGGCTTTGCCGGCATGCGCAAGGCATGCGATCTCACCGCGCGCTGCCTCGACGAGCTGGTGCCGATGGTCCAGCCCGGGGTCACCACCGAAGCAATAGACCGCTTCGTCTTCGAATTCGGCATGGACCACGGCGCGCTGCCGGCGACGCTCAACTATCGCGGCTACACGAAATCATCCTGCACCTCGATCAACCATGTCGTCTGCCATGGCATTCCCGACAACAAGCCGCTCAAGGATGGCGACATCGTCAACATCGACGTCACCTACATCCTCGACGGCTGGCACGGCGATTCTTCGCGCATGTATCCGGTCGGCACGATCAAGCGCGCCGCCGAGCGGCTGCTCGAAGTCACGCATGAATGCCTGATGCGCGGCATTGCGGCGGTCAGGCCGGGCGCCCGCGCCGGCGCCATCGGCGCCGCCATCCAGACCTTTGCCGAAGGCGAGCGCTGCTCGGTGGTGCGCGACTTCTGCGGCCACGGCGTCGGCCAGTTGTTCCATGACGCGCCGAACATCCTGCATTACGGCAGCGCCAATGAAGGCGTCGAGATGCGGCCAGGCATGATCTTCACCATCGAGCCGATGATCAATCTGGGCAGGCCGCACGTGAAGGTTCTGTCGGATGGCTGGACCGCGGTAACGCGCGACCGCTCGCTGTCGGCGCAGTACGAGCACACGATCGGCGTGACCGACACAGGGTGCGAGATTTTCACGCTGTCGCCCAAAAAGCTCGATCGCCCCGGCCTGCCGGCTTAGAGCGCACCTTACCCGGCGGGAGGCCGTCTATGCCGACTGCACATCCGCGGCATTCGGCAGGTCGATGGTAACGACCAGTCCGCTGGGCTGGTTGTCCTCCAATTCGATCCTGCCGCCGTGCCCCTGGACGATGTCGGCAACGATCGAGAGGCCCAGACCGAAGCCATGCTTCGACGCAATGCCGCGCGACGCATCTTCCTTGAAGAATGGTTCGAAAACACGGGCACGTGCCGTCATCGGAATACCCGGCCCGTCGTCCCCTACCGTGATGCGCGCCGCCGTGCCGGTCGCCGTCAAGGCGACCGTGACATTGCCAGCGAATTTGACCCCGTTGTCGCAAAGATTGGCGATCGCACGCGCCAATGCATTGGGCTTGCACCAGCCCAGAAGCCGGTCCGGCCCGGAATATGAGACAGGAAATCCGACATCGGAGAATTCGGCGCAGACGGTTTGCAGAACGCTGGCAATATCGGCGCGCTGCAGCTTCTCCGTCGAAACATCGTTGCGCAGGTAGGTAAGGGTCTCATCGATCAAGATTTCGATGTGCTGGACATCGGACAGGATTGCGGTTCGGATTGGGCCATCATCCATGCGCTCGGCGCGAAGCCGCAGCCGCGTCAAAGGCGTGCGCAGATCATGACTGACGCTGCGCAACATGCGCGTGCGGTTTTCGATCATCGTGCGGATACGCGTCCTCATCCTGTTCAGGGCGCGCGCCAACCCCACCATTTCAATGGAGCCGTGTTCGACGAAGAGCTGGTCGCCATTCTCGATCTCGGCCGAACCGACTGCCGCCGAGATGCGCTTCAACGGATCCGTCACGGCCCAAACCGCAAACAGCCAGATCAGCACGGGCAAGGCAACGAAAGCCATGAACCTGTAGAACGAGGCACGGACGAGGCCCGATGTCAGCCAGGAATCGGGCATGCCGAAATGGGCCAGGACGTCCTGCTGGTCGAGGTCGATGACAAACGCGTATCGGCCGCCGATCCTTATCCAGCGTCCCTCAACCGTCCCCCTGTCGATACGCAAAAGCCATTCGACACTTCGCCATTGCAGATAGGACTGGGGAATGCCGGTTATCCGGTCCTTGGGCAATATCTCGAAATCAAAGCCGGCCCGCTTTGCTGTCGCCAGAATTGCGCCACGCGCCTGCGCCGGCGTTTCTTGCAACAAGGCAGCAACAACGGCCGCACGCCCGGCGTTATCTTCCGCGGCGGGAAGATCGGCGTTCTCTATGAAACTCTCGACGACCGAACCGACGAACATGATCACGATCACCGCGATGAAAATGATTGCCACAAACTGCCCACGCACGGACTGTGGCAAGAAACGGCGGATGAAATCCCTTATGCTTCCTCCACCGTCGCGGTGAAGATGTAGCCACCCAACCGAACGGTCCTCAAAAGCACCGGATCGCGCGCATCCTTTTCGATCTTCCTGCGGATTCGACTGATATGGACATCGACGCTACGCTCGATCGGCCCCGCGAGCCCGGCATGGGTTACGCCCAGAAGTTCCTCACGAGAGAGAACCCGGCCTGCATTGCGACAAAACGCAAGCAACAGGTCGAATTCATGCGTCGTGGTCGTCACCCGCGCATTGTTGGGGTCATGCAATTGCCGGCGTATGGGATCAAGGCGCCAGCCGTTGAAACGAAGTACCTTCGACCAGTCCCGCTCGTCGGGATCATAGGCTGTACGGCGCAGCAGCGCCCGTATCCTGGCCGTCAGTTCACGCGCGCTGAACGGTTTCGTCACATAGTCGTCCGCGCCGATTTCCAGCCCGAAGATGCGGTCGATTTCCTCGCCGAGCGCGGTCAGCATCAGGATCGGAATGTTGGTTGCGGCACGAAGGCGGCGGCAGATGTTGAGACCGTTTTCGCCCGGCAACATGACATCGAGCACGATGAGATCGAATTTCTGGGTGCGAAGCGCGGCATTCATCTGGACGCCGCTCTCGGCAATTTCCACAGTCATGCCGTTGTCGGTGAGCGTGTCGCCCAGCATGCGTGCGATCTCCAGATCGTCTTCGACAATGAGGATGCGCGAACCT